>CAZCPH010000042.1:12073-13387 GCA_964500105.1 uncultured Mariniphaga sp.
TCTTTTCTTATGTTCTCCTGGTCTACGCCTGCCATAAAAGCTGCTGCAACTGCAAATTCTTTTGATGGAAAAGGTGCCGGTTTTCCGGATGACGACGTGAGCTGGTGGCCTTTTGGATATTGCGAAGTTGAAAAAAACGGGATAAAAGCTGAATATCCTGAACTGGACAGTGCCCGGTTGGGATTTGCCCTTTCGTCGGACATTTTAAAACTGCAGGAAGGCGAACGGTTTGTGCAACTGGATATCAGATTTCAGAATGCAGTTGTTGCCGTAAATGTTGCCGCGCTTGTTAACAACCTCGAAATTTGGTGTACCGGCGATAAAGGCTGGCTCGGACCATTTGAAGTAAAACCGGTGGCAAAAGATGAAACAGGCGAGGATGTTTTTACCACTGGTTTGTTTGAATCATCGAAACGGTTGAAGCTGGCATTTCAGATTCCGCGCGACGAAAAACCGGTGGTGGATTATGATACTGAAATTCACCGTGAACATTTCAAAACCAGTCAGCCGGTATGCCGTGTGTTGGTTAAAACAGGCGAATCCGAAGGACATTCGTTGTACCGCCAGTTGCTCGAAAAGGAAATTGTGAATCTTTCGGTTCATGTTGATGTTCGCGGAGTAAAAAGCCTGGAGCTGGAAAGTGATTTAGGCGTATTAAATGCTTCGAAACCTTTTTACCCTTTTGGTACACAGCCGGTAAAACGTTCAAATTTTTACATTGGTTATCCTGAACTGTTCGAAAAAAACTGGAACTCTTTCGATGTGAAAATTGACTGGAAAAACACACCGGACAGTTTTGTGGATTTGTATTCGGAATACAAGAATCCTGTAGTTGATTCCAATTCACATTTTAAAGCTAAAATTGAAATTCAGCATAAAACTACATGGGAACCTGCAACTTACTTTGATGAAGAAAAAAACAAAGTAGCGTTAACTGAACACGTGCTGTTTTCGTCAGAGGGTGAGGGATTTGTATCTCAATTCAAAATTGAAAATTCGAATTATGAAAGGGACAAAAACGGTCCGGTACGCATGTCGCTGAACCAGTCGTTCTATCATGAACAATTTCCACGAATTTATGCCTATGCAATTGCCAGCGGCGGAACAAATCCAATAATTCCCAATGAACCCTACACGCCTGTGATTGAAACCATCAGCCTGAATTATAAGGCGTCGGCATCTGTGAATCTGAAGGTTTCTGAAAAAGATTACACGCGAAACGAAATAATGCTTTTCCACGAACATCCTTTCGGGCAAGTTGAAGAACATCCTTACCTGAAAAATCAGCTCAGCTTTCTGGATGAAGAAGAGAAA
>CAZCPH010000043.1:0-13375 GCA_964500105.1 uncultured Mariniphaga sp.
TTCGCCATGGTGAAAGCCGCGGCTGCCAAGGGATGGATTGACGAAAAAAGAATTGTACACGAGCTGCTCACCGGCCTGAAACGCGCCGGCGCCGACATCATTATTTCGTACCACACGCAGGAAATTATTGGGGAATTAGCCCCCTAAATCCCCCGAAATGGGACTTAAAAATCCTGAAAGGATTTAATAAAAATAGCCGTAGGTGCAACCTACGGTGAAATACAGAAAAGAACCGGAACCCCGGAGCGGGTTCAACAGGTAAAACGGTGATTAACGTAAGAAAATCAAAAAACAATTAAAAAAGAATGAGTTACGAAAAAAGCATAGCAGCTTTTCAGGAAGCGCAAAAGCATATTCCCGGCGGAGTGAATTCGCCGGTGCGGTCGTTTGGTAGTGTGGGTGGCAATCCGCCGTTTATTGCCAAAGCATCCGGCTCAAAAGTTACCGACATCGACGGGAACGAATACATCGACTACGTAGGTTCGTGGGGGCCAATGATTTTAGGCCACGCACACCCCACTGTAGTGGAGGCCATTCAGGAAACAGCGGCTTTGGGTGCCAGTTTTGGCGCACCCACCGAGCTGGAAACCGAAATGGCCCAACTCATCAAAAAGCTGGTGCCGTCCATCGATATGGTTCGCATGGTCAATTCCGGAACTGAAGCCACCATGAGCGCCCTGCGTCTTGCCCGGGGTTATACCGGCCGCAATCTGGTGGTGAAATTTGAAGGGTGTTACCACGGCCACAACGACAGCTTTTTAATTCAGGCCGGTTCGGGCGCCTTAACTTTTGGAACACCCAATACACCCGGCGTTACCGAAGGAACGGCACGCGATACGCTTAGCGCACAGTTTAACGACCTCGCTTCGGTGGAACAGTTGTTTGAAAAACACAAAAACCAGATTGCCGCAGTTATTCTCGAACCTATCACCGGAAACATGGGTGTGATAATACCTGAACGGGAATTTATTGAGGGCTTGCGGAAACTGTGTGACGAAAACAATACTGTACTCATTTTTGATGAAGTGATGACCGGTTTCCGGTTGGGAAAAGGCGGTGCGCAGGAATTGCTCGGCATAACGCCCGATTTAACCACCTTTGGGAAAATCATCGGTGGCGGACTGCCGGTGGGCGCTTACGGCGGGAAGCAGGAAATTATGGATTTGCTGGCGCCCAAAGGACCGGTGTACCAGGCCGGAACACTTTCGGGAAATCCGCTGGCCATGGCCGCCGGAATTACCACGCTCCGGCTGCTGGACGAAACTCCGGATTTCTACAAAAATCTGGAAAAATCATCAGCATTGCTGGAAGAAGGGTTGCAAAACAACCTGAAAGAGCTGCAGTTTGATGGCGTAATCAACCGTGTGGGTTCCATGTTCACGCTGTTTTTCACCAAAGAAAATAGTGTAAATTCATTTGCCGATGTAAAAAAATGCGACACCGCACTGTTTTCCGAATATTTCCGGATGTCACTGGAAAGCGGCATTTACCTGGCGCCGTCGCAATACGAAGCCGGTTTTGTTTCGGCGGCACATACGAATGAAGACATTGAAAGCACAGTGAAGGCAAGTTATCTGGCGTTGAAACAATTGAAATAAAGCCCCTCCTAACCTTCCGCCAGCCGGTGGAGAGGGATTTTCTGACTGATTAAAGGCAGAATTTAAAGTTTAGCGGAAATTTTAATACAAATTATTTTCAACTCAAAAGTATAGAATGTCAAATCCGATTTTACTGGAAACACTCAGAGGAAAACCCACATCGCGGCCACCAGTTTGGTTTATGCGGCAGGCAGGAAGGGTTTTGCCCAATTACCTGAAACTGAAGGAGAATTACACCTTCTGGCAAATGATGCAGCAACCCAAAGTGGCAGCCGAAGTCACCCTGATGCCGGTTTATGATTTGGGCGTGGATGCAGCCATTTTGTTCAGCGATATTCTGGTGATTCCATACGCTATGGGCATGGGGCTCGATTTTACCGATGCCGGTCCGGTTTTTGAAAAACCGCTGGCTGAGCGAAGCAATCCGCTGGAAGGACTGAATCCCGACCCGTCAAAACTGAACTATATTTACGATGTGGTGGACGAAATCATCAAAACCCGTCCGGTGAACACGCCGCTGATTGGTTTTTGCGGAGCGCCGCTCACCGTGTTGTTGTTTATGTTGCAGGGACTGGGGCGCAAAGGCGATTTTCCTGACGCGGTGAAGTTCATTTACCAAAACCCGGAAACCACCCAAAAACTGGTGGATGCCATTACCGAACTGTCTGTGGTGTATGCCAAAGAACAAATCAAACACGGTGTGGAAGTGTTCCAGCTTTTCGATACGCACGCCGGGTTACTGCCGTTCGATTTGTACAGGAAAGTGTTTTTGCCGGCCACGGAAAAACTGGCGACAGCTGTTCGCGAAGAAAACATTCCGTTCATCTTTTTCCCCAAAGGTTTGGGAACCGGAATTGGCGACATAAAGCCAGAACATGCCGATTTTTTGAGTATTGACTGGCAAACATCGCTACCTGCTGCCCGAAAGCTGGTGCATCCGGAAATCGGTTTGCAGGGCAATATCGACCCACGCCTGCTTTTTGCAAGCAAGGGAGAGATTGAAAAAACGCTGAACAGTTACATCGAATTCGGCAGCAAAAACCAAAACTGGATTTTTAACCTCGGACACGGATTTATTCCCGGATTGCCGTACGAAAATGCCCGTTTTTTAGCCGATTGGGTAAAAACTACCGACTGGAAACGGTAAAGAAATGGCCACAAAAACACGAAATCACAAAAATTTTAATCTTTTTCATGTTCTTTCGTGTTTTAATGATTTAGTGGCAGAAATTAAAAATGGATAGAATTGAAAACATAGCGGAAACCTACCGGCAGTTGCAGGCTGAGATTTGCAGCAGTCTGGAAAATGCTGATGGCAAAGGGAAATTCTCACGCAACCAGTGGACAAAAGAGATTGGTGACGGAGTTACCGCCGTTTTGCAGCACGGAGCCATCATTGAAAAAGGGGCGGTAAACTTTTCGTTTGTGAAAGGAAAATTCTCTCCGCGAATGGAAAAACTGCTGGGCGAAAAGGCACAAAACTATGCAGCCACAGGTATTTCCTCCATTTTGCATCCCGAAAATCCGTGGATGCCCATCATTCACATGAACGTGCGCTATTTTGCGCTCGACAACGGTATTTCGTGGTTTGGCGGCGGAATTGACCTCACACCACACATTATTGAGCCGCAAGATGCAGCGGAATTTCATGCTGCACTGAAAGCAACCTGCGACCGGTTCGACAACCGTTTTTACCCTGAATTCAAGCAGTGGGCTGATGATTACTACTTCCTGCCTCACAGGAACGAAACCCGGGGTGTGGGCGGCATTTTTTTCGACCGTCTAAAGTTTGACAGTCCGGAAGAATTTGAAAAACTGTTCAATTTTACCGTGGCTTTGGCGCAACTTTACCCCGCTGTTTACACAGGTTTTATGAAAAAGCTTAGCAACCGTCCGTTTTCGGAACGTGAAAAAAACTGGCAGGCGCTGCGCCGGGGCCGTTATGTGGAATTTAACCTGATACACGACCGCGGCACCAAATTCGGACTGGAGTCGGACGGAAACACCGAATCCATTCTGGCCAGTTTGCCTGCAACCGCGGCGTGGGAATACAATTACGCACCTCAACCGGGTGGATTCGAAGAAAAAACGCTCGGTCTGCTCAAAAAAGGCTTCGACTGGATAAACCCTAAAAACAATCAATGATTTTTTCCACGTACATACCGCTTTTTACTGCCAACCTGCTGAGCCTGGAGTGGCGGATTTTTTACACCTGCCTGGCCACCATCATTGTGAATCTGCCGTTTGGCTACCTGCGTGGCGGATTGCAAAAACTTTCGGTGTGCTGGTTTGTGGCCATCCACGCGCCGGTGCCGCTGGTGATCCTCATCCGGCAATTTCACGGACTGGAGCTGAGTTGGTCGCTGGCGCCGTTTCTGCTGGGCAGCTTTTTCATCGGGCAGTTTCTGGGCCGGAAACTCTGGTCGGTTTGGCCTTTGCGCAAAAAACAGTACTCGTGTGCGCTCAACAAATTTCTGAATTGAACGATCTCTTTCGAGCCAGAATTTTTTGTTAAAATCCCCGATGTTGTGCTTGTGAATCAAGATCGCTTGCTAAACAAAAACGACGGTTGAAAAAAAAGCGAACAACTTCAACCCGGTTAATTCCTCAATAACTTTTCGATTTTTTATCTTTACGGGAGAAATACTCATTGAAAATAAATTAGATGCGATTACCCAAATTAAATCATTTGCCTGTTTATTATTTGGCTGCGTGTTTTAACAACACAACTGCCACTTACAAATTTTATTGGCTAATATCCATTTTACAGGAAATTGAAACAGGTAATCATTTCATTCCAAAACGAAATTTATTTGCACGAATGATTTCAAATTCATGGTACACAGTAAATTACTTCAATGTTTCATTTGGCAAACTCGATTTAATTCAGAATACAGTACGAAAGATTAAGGAAATAGAAAAAATTCCGGTTGATGAAAAACAACAAAAGGTCTTCAGTCATTTAACTGCTTCAAAAAATCACGACACCGGAAAACTACTTTGGCATTTTAATAAAAATGTACCTCATCGCTTTTTAAGTCCCTGGTTTATAAAAAAGAGTGAAAAATATGTTTATGGCGCTTCAAAGTCTTTCGACAAACAGTGCCTTTATGCATTACATGATGATTTTATTGAAATAAATCCGGAATGGATAAACTATTTAACCACCAATTCAAAGATTCTTAAAGATTTCTGTTACTGGAATTTAGCTTTGTTTTTACAGGTAAGAAATTCCAGTGTTCCTGACATTCCCAACAAATTGATTAAACCCCCATCCAGAGGAAGTCTGCAAAACCAAAAGAAATATTTCTGGGACATTGCATTGCATGAAATGAGATGCATAAAATGTATTTATACAGGAAAAGAACTGACTGTTGGTAATTATGCGATGGAACATTTTATTCCGCACAGTTTTGTTTCACACGATTTAATCTGGAATTTAATTCCTGCCGATCCCTCCTTTAATAGTTCTAAAAACAACAAATTACCTCCTTTGGAAACCTATTTCGCACCGTTCTTTTCACTTCAAAAAACAGCTGTAAAAATTGTGCAGAAAAATTCTCCCAAAAACAAATTTCTATTGGATTACCTGACTGTATTGCCGGATATTGACAACAATTTTACAGAAACAAGATTTAAAGAAGTTTTTCAGCCTTTAATAACCATCGCTTCGAATAACGGTTTTGAATTTTTGAAATGAAACGCGAAAATCCATATAACCATCTGACTGCCAAAGAAAGAGACAAACTCTCTTACCCTGCAAGAATTCTTTTGAATAAGAATCTTATCAAAGGAAAAACACTCGATTTTGGCTGCGGTTTTGGCAAGGACGTAGAAGTATTAAAATCGAAAGGAATTGAAATTACCGGCTACGATAAACATTACTTTCCGGATTATCCAAACGAAAAATTTGACACAATTTTATGTTTTTATGTTCTAAATGTTCTGCTTCCGGAAGAACAATCCAATGTTTTAATTGAAATTTCAAGGCTTCTGAAACCCAACGGAAAAGCTTATTTTGCAGTACGAAGAGACATAAAATACGAAGGATTCAGGACGCACAAAATTCATCAGAAACCTACCTATCAATGCATTGTTAAACTCGATTATAAATCGGTTTTTAAAAACGAAAATGTTGAGATTTACGAATACCGGCATTTCAACCAATTAAAACGAAAAAATCCCGATTGTCCGTTTTGTAATCCTGATCCAACAAGAGAAATCATTCTTGAATCAGCCACCGCTTATGCGATTTACGATAAATTCCCGGTCAACAACGGTCATGCGTTAATCATTCCCAAAAGGCATTGCGCCGATTATTTTTCGCTCACTTTCAAAGAGCAATCGGCATGTTGGTTTATCCTGAACAAAACAAAAGAAATTATCAGCGAAAAATTCAATCCGGATGGGTTTAACGTCGGAATAAACATAAATGAAACAGCCGGACAAACTATTCCGCATGTGCATATTCATTTAATTCCCCGTTACAAAGACGATGTGGAAAATCCGGAAGGCGGAGTAAGAGGAGTAATTCCTGAAAAACAGATTTATACAAAACAACAGAAATGAATAAAAAAGTACGACACGTATTGGGAATTTCAGGGGGAAAAGACAGCGCTGCATTGGCAATGTATATGAAAATGAACCATCCTGAGATTGATATGGAGTACTATTTTTCTGATACCGGAAAAGAACTGCCCGAAACCTACGAGTTGATTGCTGAACTGGAATCTTTTCTCGGAAAAAAAATAATAAAACTGGAAGCCAATCACAGCCATAAAAATCCTTTCGACCATTATTTGGATATTTACAACGGTTTCCTTCCCTCATCAATGGCCCGGTGGTGTACCCAAAAATTGAAACTCGAACCTTTTGAGCGTTGGATTGGTAATGATTTAGCCATTTCGTATGTGGGAATTCGCGACGACGAAGACCGGGAAGGCTACGTTTCAACCAAACCCAACATTCAATCTGTTTTTCCTTTCCGGAAACATATCTGGAGCATGGAAGTATTACACAAAGTACTATACAACTCCAATCGGGAGAAAATTGCTAAACTCTACCAAAAACACAGCAACGAAGATATGCACGATCGTTATTTGGAAATTGTTTGGGAATTGCAATCACCCAAATACTTGTTTTCCCAGAAAATGAAAGATTTACTTCAATTAAGTATTTCCACTTTCAATCATGTAGTTTTTGATTTTCTGAAAGACCATAATTTCCCTGTTTCATATTTATCTGAATATTCACTTTTAAACAACGAAGACAGTGTGGATATTAACCGGGTTTTTCAGTTGTTTAAAGAAAACGGGGTAAAAGTGCCGGGATATTACGATGAAATTGAATTTGAAGTAAACGGCCAAAAAGGAAAATACAACCGTAGCCGTTCCGGTTGTTTCTTTTGTTTTTACCAGCGAAAAATTGAATGGATTTGGCTTTACGAGCGACATCCCAAATTATTCCGCAAAGCGCAGGAATATGAAAAAGACGGTTACAGTTGGATGGATAACGAAACGCTTGAGCAAATTATCCAACCCGAACGGATGGCTCAAATTAAACTTGATTATATCGCCACCCTCCAGAAAAAATTAAACAGCAAAAGCAAATCAAACAAACTGGTTGATATTTTAGCCGATGAAAATGAAGTTTGTGCGAATTGCTTTTTATAGAGAATTACATTCATTTTTAATTCTATTTTACAACATAATTGGATTAATGTTTTATTCACCAGCTGAACTCAAGTCAGCAGGTGAACCGAAGGAAGCTGAGCTGGTGGCTCAAAGTCCACCTGCTCAATAGTATTTTACCAGAGCAACAGTTTACCAGTTGATCTGCCAGCCGGCGGACAGCAGGTGAACCGAAGGAAGCTGAGCTGGTGGCTTAAAGTCCACCTGCTCAATATCAGACACTATTGAGCAGGTGACCCCAAGTCACCAGCTCAGGAAAAAAAATCAAATCAAATGCCCGGTAAAAAATCAAAATTCCGTATTTTCAGTGCAGAAACTGAACAAGAACAATCGAAATGCAATTTGCCACAGATCACATTTACCATATTTACAACAGGGGAAACAATGCACAACCCATTTTCTTTTCGAGGGAAAATTACCTCTTCTTCCTGAAAAAGGTCAGAAAACATATTCTTCCCCATGCCGATATTCTGGCCTGGTGCCTGATGCCGAACCATTTTCATTTTATGGTTTATGTGAAGAAGGTGAAGGTGGAAGTGCTTTTAGGAGAAGGAATTAGTGGGCAGGAGACCGGAAATCAAAAAGGTAAAGAAGAAAGTAATAGTGGGCAGGTGACGGAAAGTCAACATCTCACCCAAAAAGGTGATGGTAGTAGTGAGCAGGTGACCGGGAGTCACCAGCTCACCAAAAAGAACAAAAGTCACCAGTTCACGAAGAAAAGGTTGCTGAATGATTCCATTTCGATTTTGCTGCGATCTTACACACGGGCTATTCAAAAACAAAACAAATTTACGGGAAGTCTTTTTCAGCACAGAACCAAAGCCATTTGCCTGACGCAAATTGACGGAATTACTCCGGCATGGTTTCAATCCCGATACGGAACTATCATCAACATTACTGATCCTGAAAAAGAATATCCGCAGGTTTGCTTCAATTACATCCATCAAAATCCGGTAAAAAGCGGCCTGGTTAAAACGCCGGATGAGTGTGAATTTTCTTCTTATCGTGATTATGTGGGATTAAGAGACGGAAAACTCATAAACAGGGAAAGAACTGCTCAGTTGGGGTTGAAAATCTCGGCAAAGGAAGTTTAGTTTGTGCCCCAAAGTCCACCTGCTCAAGAAAGGCAAAAAGTCCTGAAGAGGATTTTTGGTTTCAACACAGAATAATTTAACTTTAGCTATTCATTTTTAAAAACAAATTATTATGGAAGCAATTGGTGGAATTATTGTATTTGTATGTGCTGCATGGGTTATTTACCAGGTTTGGGCGGTAAACAAAGGGTTAAGTACAGGTTCAAAAGTTATCTGGACAATTTTTGCCATTTTATTCAGCGTAATAACTGCTATTGTTTACCTCATTGTGCGGAAAAAGTAGATCTCACAAATTTTTACAGGTTAATCCTCCATTGAACAAAAAACTGCCCAAATACCCGGAAAGTGGTGTTCGGGGAGTAATTCACGGAATGCAAAAATTCAGGAAAAACGCAAATCCTGAGTGAACCTGCCATTCCGTTTTTCAGGCAGTTTGTCGTTTTCTGTCAAATTCCGATCCGGAAAATAAATCCGCAACTTTTACATTCTTGTAAATTTTACAAATTCATTGTATTTTTAGCCATCATCTAAATCGGAAAAAAATGAAAAATAGCAGAAATACCGTGTTGCTGCTCCTGTTTGCAGGAATGATTTTTACAACCCTGAACCTGTTTGCGCAACCATCCGGAGGACCATACGGACCGGTTCAGAAATATTACGAACTGCCCGATGTGCCGGGAACCATTTATTATGTGTCGCCAAACGGAAACAGCGGTGCTGCAGGCCGAACAGCAGAAGCGCCCACTACCATTGAATCGGCCGTTGAAAAAGCCGTTTCGGGCGATGCCATTATCATGCGTGGCGGTACTTACCGAACCGGTAACCTTACCTTCAATCAGCGCATTGTAATTCAGCCCTACCAGGATGAACACCCGGTGCTGAAAGGCACTCTGGTGGCCGACAACTGGCAGCAGGCCGGTAACGGCCAGTGGGTTACCCAATGGGAACATCTCTTCCCGGGAGTTCCGGAAGCCTGGTGGAACAGGGAGCGAAACGAACGGTTTACGCCCATGCACCGCTTTAACAACGACGGTATTTTTATCGACGGACAATACCTGCAGTCGGCCGGAAGCAGGGAAGAAGTGGACGAAGGAACTTTTTTTGTGGATTACGAGAGCAACAAAATCTATATCGGGGTTGATCCTGCCGGAAAATTTATTGAGATAACAGCATTCCGGAAGGCTCTGGAACGTCCCAATGCAGAGGTTCGCGGCAAAAAGCCCGACAAATACGGGCCGGTTATCCGTGGCCTGGAAATTACCCAATACCCCGACACCATGGTGCACATTGGCGATGATTTCTGGGTAATGGAACAGGATGCCGCCGATTTGGTGGGAACAGTATTCGAAAACTGCACGTTCTCCAACTGCTTCCGCATCGGCCTTTTTGCCATTAGCGACAGCATGGTGATACGAAACTGCGAGGTTCGAAACACCAATACCGAAGGACTTTACATTGTGGCTTCAAAAGATGTATTGCTGGAAAAGAATATCATTGCAAACAACAACATCGAAAAATGGACCGGATTTTTCCCGGCTGCCGTTAAAATTTTCAACCAGACACTGCGCGCAAAATGCAACGACAACCTGGTTACCGACCACCCCCACTCCAACGGCATTTGGTACGATGTGGGCAACAAAGACGGCATTTTTGTAAACAACTGGATACAGAATGTGGGAATGAAAAATCAGCCGTTTAACCCCAACAGCATCTGGACCGGCCAGAATGGATTCTTTTTTGAAATCTCCAAAGGTGCGGTGTGTGCCGGCAATGTGTTTGTAAACTGCGACCACAGCATTATGGTGCTGAACAGCTCAGATGTAAAAATCTACCAGAACACATTCGTTAACAGCCAGGTATGCATTGCCCGCGACCAGCGCAGCTCCGACGGCGACCTGTTCGACTGGCACATCCTCACCGGCCCGGATGTGGAAGAACGTACCGGCCACGAGTTTGTAAACAACCTGCTTTTTGGCAGTGCAGAGTTCAACGAACCCCACCTGTTTGTGTGGCAGCCCGAAGCCATGTGTGAAAGGCTGAAGGAACCCGCCCTGAAAAAAACAGACAACAATGTGTATGTCAATGAAAAAGAAGCAGAAACGGTTATACTGATGAGTCAGCAGCTTAACGGCAAATGCCAGACAGCGTTCAGCACACCTTCGGAACTGAACGGTGTTGTTCCGCATTTTGCCACAAAAAGCATCAGTTTCGAAAACTACCGCGGACCGCTATTCAGGAGTGTTCATCTTGGAAACTACCAGCTCATGAGCGGTTTTCGGGGGATGAATGCAGCCACGCAACTGCCGGAGTACATCAAAAAACTAACCGGCGAAACGGGCTCGGTGGTCAGGCCGGGAGCATACCCGCCCGTGAAAAAATGATTTAGCATTTCTTGTTGATTAAAATACCGGGCAAATCTGTTGTTGGCGCAGTAAAAACAAAAATCAGCGGGCGTTGAACCCGGAAAATATGATTTTGTTTCAATTTTAACTGAAATTAAGACGAATTCCGGCTTAATCCAATTCGTTTTTTTCTTAAATTTGAAAGAATCATATAAGTTATCCATATGGCACACCAAGAGCCTGATGCAGACAGTAATGCTGTTGAAAATGAAGCAAAAAACCTCAAATTAAATAGTAATGCAGCAACGATAGTGAACGAAAGTGTAAATAAATTTCGCAACCTGGTTGAATTTGCAGTGGATGGTATTCTGATTGGGTCACCAGAAGGATACATTACCGATGCGAATTCGCGCTTTTGCGAAATCAGTGGCAGAAAAAAAGAAGACCTGGTCGGCAAACACATCAGCCTGAGTAAACTTCTGTTTACCGCAGACAGCATTTTAAAAGCACCCTTCAGGTTCGATTTGCTTGAACAGGGAGAAACAGTAATCAGCGAAAGAGAACTGTTGCGCCCCGACGGTTCAGTGAAAATGGTAGAAATGCGGACCAAAATGATGCCCGACGGAACCTACCAGTCTATTTTTCGCGATGTAACTGAGCGGAACAAACAGGAAAGTAAGCTCAAAAAATATGCTGCCGAACTCAGCAAGTTAAATGCCGACAAAGACCTTTTCATTGCAATTCTCGCACACGACCTGAGCAACCATTTCAACTCCATTGTTGCGTTTTTAGATATTTTAAAAGACAACTTCCGTGATTTTACTGCTGACGAAACAGAAGAGCAGATTGAAGTGGTTCAGAAATCAGCAAAATCGGCATATGCATTGCTTCAGGATCTTTTAACCTGGACCAAAACCCAATCGGGATTCATCCATTTCGAACCCGAAGCTTTTACTCTGATTTCCGTTTGCGATGAAGTTCAAAATAACCTGAAATATTACGCCGGAAGCAAAAATATTGCATTGAAATGCCACATTCCGCCGAAAATTGAGGTGCTGGCAGACAGTGTTATGGTGAAAACCATTTTAAGAAACCTGATTACCAATGCCATAAAATTCACACCTCCCGAAGGAGAGATCAATGTATCGGCAGAACGAAAAGAAAATCAGGTGATTGTTACCGTTTCAGATAACGGCATTGGCATTGAACCGGCTGCGCAGGCCAAACTCCTGAAAGATTTTGTATCGTACACAACCGACGGCACAAAAGGCGAAAAAGGCACCGGGCTCGGCCTTTTAATTTGTAAAATGTACGTTGAAAAGCACAACGGTAAAATATGGGTTGAAAGCACCCCCGGAAAAGGCAGCAAATTTATGTTTTCGCTGCCGGTGCCGTAAAATGAAGCTGTTGGGCTCCCGGTTTCCCGCCGCACTTGTTTACTTTTTCCCTCTCTTTCTCCAGCTTTTTCCCTCCATCCAGTAATAAATGTTGGGCAAAACCATCAGGGTTAACAATGTGGAGGTAATCAACCCGCCAATAACCACCGTAGCCAGCGGACGCTGCACCTCTGAACCGGGACCGGTGTTAAAAGCCATGGGAATGAATCCCAGACTGGCAACCAACGCAGTCATCAGTACCGGTCGCAACCTGTTGGCTGAACCATCCAGAACGGCTTTCTTCAAATCGAGGTCTTTGTCTTTTCTGATTTCGTTGATGTGGTCGATGAGCACAATACCGTTTAGCACTGCCACACCGAATAACGCCACAAAACCAATACTTGCCGAAACAGAAAGGTACATACCACGAATCCACAACAGAAAAACACCTCCGGACAGGGCAAACGGCAGATTCAGCAAAATTAAAATGGCGTACTTCATTTTTCCGAAGTTGAGATAGAGCAATCCAATAATGATAAAAATGGAAAGGGGCACAACCAAAAGCAGGTGCCGCATGGCTCTGCGCTGGTTTTCGAAGGTTCCGCCATACTCAATAAAATAACCTGCCGGTATTTCAGCTTCCGATCTGATTTTTGTCTCAAGCTGCGATACGTAGGTTCCCAGGTCAATATCGTTGATATTAATGGCCACAATGAGCCTTCGCCATCCGTTTTCGCGCTGAATTTCGCGGGGGCCTTCCTGCAGTTCGATGTTTGCCACACGTTTCAGCGGCACAAAATCGCCGCCGGGCAAATGCACAGGAACCTCCTGAATTTTATGCAACTCGTTGCGAATGTTTTCGGGGTAACGCACAATAATTTCAAAACTGCGCTGTCCTTCATACAAAATACCGGCAACACCGCCGCCAATTCCGGCTTCCACAACTTTCTGCACATCATCCACATTCAATCCGAAAGAAGCCACCGCTTCCCGGTTGATGTCGATGGTAAGGTAGGGCTGGCCAACGGTTTGCTCCACATAGAAATTATCCGTTCCCTGCAAGGAAGGCAAAAGCGCCGAAATGTTCTCACCAATTTTCGACAAAACATCCAAATCTTCGCCATAAATTTTTACCGCCAGGTCAGATTTTACACCGCTGGTAAGCTCATCCACGCGCATGGCAATGGGCTGCGTGAAATTGTATGCCAACCCGGGTTCAGTTTGTAAATAGGGTTCTATCTGCGTGATGATGTCCTCCTTTGTGATCCCTTTCCG
>CAZCPH010000044.1:0-9450 GCA_964500105.1 uncultured Mariniphaga sp.
CAATAAACGGGGGTTCTGCCAGTTGAGTTTTTTCAGCCAGGCGGTTATTAATCATCGAGTTGTAGAGGCTGTGTGCGATGGATTTGCGGTAATCGGCAATAACTTTGGCTTTTTCAAGCGGATGTTTGTAAAGAACAAAAGCCATCGGGTATTGTGCCTCCTTGTCGGTTACAATTTTCACCAGTGTTTCTTTGTGTGCCGGAATATCAAAAAACTCTTTTTTTCTGGGATTTTCGGGCGCCGGAATTTCAGCAAATTTCTGCTTAACTTTTTGTTCCATTTCTTCCTGGTCGAAATCACCCACAACAACAACCGCCATCAAATCGGGCCGGTACCAGTCGTTGCGGAAACGGCGCAATGCTTCGGGCGGTGCATTTTCAATAATATCTTTTTCGCCAATGGGAAGCCGGTTGGCATATTTCGATTCGTGCAGAAAAACCGGCAGCCATTGCTGCTGCATTCTGAAGTTTGCATTCCGTCCGCCGCGCAGTTCCTCCAGGATTATCCCACGTTCTTTTTCAATTTCTTCATCCGAATCGGTAATCTGGCTGGCCCAGTCGTATAAAACCTGTAATCCTTTTTCCATGTACAGTGCCGAATCGAGTGGAACTTTCAGCATGTAAACCGTTTCATCGAAACTTGTGTAGGCGTTAATTTCGGGCCCGAATTCCATGCCAATGGATTCAAAGTATTTAATCAGGTCGTTTTTCGGGAAATTTTTGGTGCCGTTAAATGCCATGTGTTCAGCAAAGTGGGCCAACCCTTTCTGGTCTTCGTCTTCGTCTATAGCTCCGGCTTTCACCACCAGCATCAGTTCGGCTCGGTTTTGCGGTTCGCTGTTTGCCCGCACATAATAGGTCATGCCATTTTCCAGAACACCTGTGGAAACTTTCGGGTCAACCGGAATCGGGTTGTTTACATTAAAATTTTGTTGTGCACCAAGCAGAGTTGTGCAAAATAAGAGGCTTACAAAAATTATTTTTCTCATGTTTTTTTGATTTTTTACCATAAGTATTTTTTTCAGTGGAATTATTACAACAAATTAACAAAGCAAGGGTTTTACGGCAGAGGCAAAAGCATCGTTTTCGTTTGATGGTACCATTGAAAATTCACCCTTGATTTCATTTGGGGCATTTTCGGTTAAAAACGAATAGGCGGTATAATGAAGCAAGTCAAGGTCGTTGTAGTCGTTTCCAATGCCGATGGTTTCGCTTTGGCGCACACCCAGCAGGTTACACAGATGGCCAACGCCGTGTCCTTTGGAAACATCGCGGTGAAAAACTTCTACCCAGATGTACCCTTTGGTAACCGGCGATGAAGAACGAATCACCCTGATTTCACCGGATTGTAGTTCAATTTCAGCCTTCAGTTTTTCAAATTGCTTCTCGTTCTCAGGAATAATCAGCATAAACTGGCACAACCCGTTTTGCATCTCCCTGTCTGTTGGCAATTGCTCTGAAAAGGAGTTGTGAAAGGAAAAATAGCGGTTAAACTCTTCACATTCCGTTTGTCCTTTATGAAACCACAAACGGTGGTTTTCAGGCGCTTCGTCGAAAGCGTAAAAATTGTAATCTTTTTTCCTGAAATAGTGAATGAGAATGTTTGAAGTTTCGCTGCTGATGTTTTTGTGGTGAATATGTTTTTTCTCCGGCCAGTTATAAATGCCTGCACCAGAGGAATACACAATATAATCGAACGGCACTTCAGCGGGAATTACCTCCATCACTTTACGCAAATTTCTTCCGGTTGCCACAACGCGGATTATGTTCTTCTTTCCAAGCATTTCCAGCGCTTTTAGGTTTTCTGTGCTAATCGAACGATCGTTTTTCAAAAATGTTCCGTCCAGATCGGTGGCAACAAGTTTTATGTTTTTCATGCTCATGGGTGACAAAATTAACATTTTAAGGGGAATTACCCTGACTTATCGGGCAACGACACAACGATATTCTGTCTGAAATGAAATGAATTTATGCCAATATCTAACAGGTATAAATCAGTTGGCAAATTTATTCCCTGCATAGATTACTTTTTTTTGTTTAAATCACCACTCCACTTTGTCATTGGTCAAAACGGCATAGGCGGGTCGTGCATTGAATTCTGAAAAAACTTTCAGCTTTTCGTAGCTTTCAACAACAATTCCTTTTTCGGTAATTTCACCTTTTCTGTTTGTTATGGCCTTCAAATTCAGGCCCAGCTGTTCGGCCAGAAACGGATAAACTGCTTTTCGTTTTGGCAGTTCGTATCCGTGGCCTTCTTTGGGCAAATGCACGTTTTTTACGTTGTTTTCTGCCTCCATCAGTTTGTAAATGTATTGAATGTGAGGAAATTCGACGTCGGGTGTGTTTTTTGTCCAGTCGGCACCGTCTGAAACCAGCAACATAGGACGTGGTGCCGCCACCGCAGCAATTTCCACATTGTTGGTCTGATGGTGGTCGCTTTTGTGAACCGGCATTCCGCTTTCGCAAACACATCCGCCAAAAAAGTGTGCCGAAACCTGTACAACCGGCGCTGTAACTTTAATCCGGTCGTCGATGGCAGTGAGCAAAAACGCCTGCGTAGCTCCGCCAGATGCGCCTGTAATGGCAATCCGCTCCGGATCGATGTTTTCCAGCGTCAGTAAAAAATCGAGCGCCCGGATGCTGTTCCACAACTGCTGTTTCAAGGCCAGCGGGTGTTTGTGTTCCCAGCCCCATTCAGCCATTTCGCCGTAGCCCACCATATCGTAAGCAAAAACCGCCGCTCCCATTTTTGCCAGCGCAGCACAACGCACCTGCGCATCTTCACGAAAACGGCCGTAGTCGTCGGGGTTTGGCCAGTGCCCGTGCGTGCTCAGAATTCCGGGAATTTTTCCCTCGTGTTTTTCAGGAAGGTATAAGCTGCCGGTAACAAACACACCGGGTAAGCTTTCAATGGCCACATTTTGCACAGAATATCCTTTGTGTTTTCTGATTTTCGTATAGCGCGGCTTAAGCGGCGTTTTTTCAGGAAAAGGAACCAGACCGGCACCTTTCAATATTCCCTGCCGGATGATTTCTGTCCGTTGCAACCACTCTTCCTTTGTTGTATATTCTGATTTCAGATTTTGGAGTACCTCTCTTGCTTCTGCTTCGGTATAATAATGGCCGACACACAAATTCGATTCATTCTGATTCTGCGAAAAAACCGGGTTAAATTGAATTGAACAAGCCACTAAAAGCAGTATGGGAAAAAAGTGTTTCATGACGGAATTTTTTATATGCTTTATGAAGGTTAAAGATAATATTTAAGCAGAAATGATGAGGAATCTGTCTGAACTTTAATTTCAGGTTGCTATTTTTGAAAAAAATAACAAAATGATTTCAAGAAGAGAAGCGATAAAAGGAGTTGCGTTGCTCACAGGTGCAACGTTACTAACCGGAACGAGAGTTGCCGGAAACAGTGTTTTACCCAAAACTCAGTTTACCTATTGCCTGAACACCAGTACCATTTCGGGTCAGAAAACCGGATTTTTAAAGGAATTTGAGATTACAGCCAAAGCAGGTTACAGTGGTATTGAAATCTGGGTGCGCGACCTGCAAAAATATGTGCAGGAAGGCGGCAGTTTAAAGGATTTGAAAAAATATGCCGAAGATTTGGGGTTGACTATTGAAAATGCCATTGGTTTTGCACAGTGGGCAGTAGATGACGAAACCACACGAAAAACCGGCATGGAACAGATGAAACGGGAAATGGACATGCTGGCGCAAATCGGTTGCAAACGCATTGCGGCCCCGCCGGCCGGAGCAACCAGTTTGCCACTGCTCGACCTTTTTGAAGTGGCCAAACGCTACCGCAAGGTTCTGGAGTTGGGCGATCAGACTGGTGTTTTGCCGCAACTCGAATTCTGGGGAGCTTCTGCCAATCTCCACCACATTTCGCAGGCGTTGTTTGTGGCTTCGGCAACCGGGCATCCCAAAGCCTGCATTTTACCCGATGTTTACCATATGTTCCGGGGCGGAAGTTCGTATGAGAGTTTGAAACTGATGTCGGGGAGTTCCATAGAAATGTTTCATTTCAACGATTTTGTGAATACCATTCCGCGGGAAGAACAGAAAGATTCAGACCGTGTTTATCCGGGCGATGGTGCGGCGCCATTTGGTAAAATTTTGGGTTATTTGAAGGATTCGGGCGGTAAAAAAGTGTTGTCGCTCGAACTGTTTAACCAAATATACTGGCAACAGGATGCGCTGGAGGTTGCAAAAAATGGTTTGCGAAAAATGAAGGAAGTAGTTTTGGGAAGTGTCTAGTTTTCGTTCATCCGGCCACGAAGTATTGACTTTAGTTTTTCGGGACAAAAAACCCCCTCGTGAGTCCAGATGGGTTCGCCATCTTTAAAAACAATCAGTGTGGGCAGACGATGGACATTGTATTTGCTGGCAATAACCGGATTGATGTCAACATTCACTTTAACAATGCGAACCCCTTTCACTTCCTGTTTTACCTTTTTTAAAATGGGCGGAATTTCTTTGCACGGTACACACCAGTCGGCATAAAAATCGACCAAAACCGGTTTCGAAGATTTGATGATATGTAAAAAACGTGGATTCATTAACCTTCTTCTGTTTTCTTTTTGCGTTTTTGCACAAAATCGTTGATGAAATCGCCAATCAGGTAACCCACTGCAGCACCCCACAGAGTGGACCAGTACCAAACCGACTGAATCGGACAGGTTCCGCTGACACAACCCACAAATTTCCAGTACAAAAAGCCACCAATTGCACCGGCAGCCAGAAAAATCAGCGATATGCTTTTACTTTTTAAAAAATCTTTCATTTCAGGTATTTAAATGATGAAACAACAAAACAGGTGTCTGGTTTTCAAAATCGGATAAAAATTTCCAATACCGGATAAATTTTATTGAACAAAAGCCACATTCGGGTTAAAATACCGGTTTCTGATCCGCAAATAATTTTTTTATGATATTTTTCAATTTAAAGGACTGTAATTTTCTGTAAATTTCGGACATTTGCCGGCGAAACAGTGCTTGCAAAAACAAATTCAACATAAGAAAAAATTCAATTGTATTTCCAAAGAACAGTGTGACAAAATCAATTAACATTTAAAACAATGAAAAATCGCTATTTTCTTTTTTATTTCATTCTTTCGGGAATTCTGCTGTCGTGCAGTTCCGGAGAAAAAAAGTCAACCGAAAAGCTTTCACTTTCCTACGAACAATACCAGCTTTCAAACGGGCTGGATGTTATTCTGCACCAGGATAAATCGGACCCTATTGTGGCAGTTGCCATTCAGTATCACGTTGGTTCAAACCGCGAAGTGCCCGGGAAAACCGGTTTTGCGCATCTTTTTGAACACATGATGTTTCAGCAGTCGGAAAACGTGGGGCAGGACGAGTTCTTCAGAAAAATTCAGGGCGTTGGCGGTACGCTGAACGGAGGAACCAGCAGCGACGGAACCATTTATTACGAAGTTGTGCCTAAAAATGCCCTTGAAATGGTGCTATGGCTCGAATCGGACCGCATGGGATTTTTGCAGAACACGGTAACGCAGTCGGCCTTTGCCAATCAGCAAAATGTGGTTCAGAATGAAAAAAGACAATCGTATGACAACCGTCCTTACGGGCACAGCAGCTGGGTAGTTGCCAAAAACCTTTATCCTGAAGGGCATCCTTACAGCTGGACGGTGATTGGCGAGATGGAAGATCTGCAGAATGCAACGGTTGAGGATGTGAAGGAGTTTCATTCGCGTTTTTATGTGCCCAACAATGCAACCATCACCATTGCCGGCGATTTTAATCCGGAAGAAGTGAAGTCATTGCTGGAAAAATATTTTGGTGAAATTCCGCGGGGCGAAGAGGTGAAGGATCCGGAGCCATACCATGCCAGCCTTGCAGCAACAAAAAAACTGGTTCACGAAGACAATTTTGCCCGTACACCCCAGTTAACAATGGTTTGGCCTGCGGCTGAACAGTTCTCAGATGATGCTTATCCGTTGAATTTTCTGGCACAAATTCTGGGCAGCGGAAAATCTTCTCCGTTCTACCGGGTGATCGTAAAAGATAAAAAACTGGCGCCGCGTGCCGGAGTTTACAACCGGGCCATGGAACTCACCGGACAGTTTACGGTTTCAGTAAACGCCAATGCCGGCACAAGTCTGGCCGACGTTGAAAACGCAGTTTTTGAAGCCCTTCAGCTTTTTGAAGAAGAAGGCATTACTGAAAAAGATCTGGAAAAACACAAGGCAAGTCTTGAAACCGATTTTTACAACGGAATAAGTTCGGTACTCGGGAAATCGTTTCAGCTGGCCATGTATAACGAATATGCCGGTTCGCCCGGTTTTATTGAGCAGGACATCGAAAAAATTAAGGCGGTAACTATTCCCGATATTTTGCGGGTTTACGAAAAATACATCAAAGGAAAACCTTATCTGGCCACCAGTTTTGTGCCCAAAGGGCAGCTTGACCTGGCTGCAGAAAACTCTGTTGATGCCGGTGTGGTTGAGGAAGACATTGAAAATGCCACACAGGTTCAACTGGCTGTTTCCGAAGAAAATGAAGTAATTATCAAAACACCGTCGGCAATCGATCGTTCAGTTCAGCCCGAAATTGGTCCCGACCCTGAAGTGACTCTGCCTGAAGTCTGGAAAGAGAAGACAACAAACGGAATTGACGTTTGGGGTATAAAACATGCTGAAGTTCCGCTGGTAAGGTATTCACTGGTTATCAATGGTGGCCACTTGCTGGAAAGCCCCGAAAAAGCCGGTGTTTCCTCATTTTTGGCGAGTATGCTGATGGAAGGCACAGCCACCAAAACACCCGAAGAGCTTGAAGAGGCAATTGATCTTCTGGGCGCAAGCATCTATATTTCCGGTGGTACCGAAAATATCACCATCAATGTGAATACGCTTGCCCGGAACTTCGAAAAAACAGTTGAGCTGGTGGAAGAAATTTTGCTCGAACCCCGCTGGGATGCCGAACAGTTTGAGCTGGTAAAATCACGTATTTTAAATGAGCTGAAGCGCAACGAAGCCAATCCGGCCTATCTTGCTTCCCAACAGTTTTCCAAACTCATTTACGGCGAAAACAGCATACTGGGAATTCCTTCATCCGGAACCATTGAATCGGTTGAATCCATAACTATGGACGATTTGAAAGCGTTTTATGCTGAAAACTTTTCGCCAACTGTTACCGAAATGCAGGTTGCCGGCGATATTGACCGTACACAGGTTTTGACCGCACTGAGCAGTCTGTCGGCCGGCTGGGAGGCAAAAGATGTTGAACTACCTGAAATCGCCACACCGCAGATGCCCGAAAAGGGAGGCTTATACTTTCTCGATATTCCGGGTGCAAAACAATCCAACATTTACGTTGGTTATGCTGCACTTCCGCGCAGTCATGAAGATTATTTTCCTGCTACGGTTATGAATTACAAGCTTGGCGGGTCGTTTAACGGAATTCTGAACCTGATTCTTCGCGAAGAAAAAGGATTTACGTATGGCGCCCGCTCAGGTTTTGGCGGATACCAGAACCACGGGAATTTTTCGGCCAGTTCGAGTGTTCGTTCCGATGCAACGCTGGAATCGGTGAACATTTTTAAAACTGAAATTGAACAGTACGTTGAAAGTATTAGCGCTGAAGATCTGCAGTTTACCAAAGATGCGCTGATGAAATCGTACGCACTGAACTACGAAACGCTTGGCGCATTGCTTGGTATGCTTCGCGAAATCAGCATTTACGAGCTGCCGGTTGATTATGCCAGCCGCGAGGTGGAATTTATCCGGAATTACAATGCTGAAACTCATTCGCAACTGGCACAAAAATACCTGCAACCCGAAAGGATGATTTTTTTGGTGGCAGGCGATGCCAAAACCCAAATGGGTTCGCTTGAGTCGGTTGGACTGGGAAAACCAGTGCTGGTTAATAATTAGGCGTAAAAAAAAGAAGATAAGGCTGTTGTTTCAGGGAATTGTCGCTGAAACAACAGCTTTTTTTTGCTATTCAGGCAACGTTTCAATCACCTCGCGCAGAAAGTCGTTCATACTGAAGTTGCCCATTCCGTAGCCCATGCGTACCACCACCAGGTTTTTCGATGGAATGATGTAAACCCGCTGTCCCTGAAACCCGTCGGCAAAAAAGATGTCGGACGGTGCATCCACCAAAGCATTTTTTTCCTCCGGCTCCTGCAGCCAGAACGTACCGGCATACTTCCCGTTCGACGCTTCCACAGGCGTTTTCATAAAATCAACCCAGTTTTTCGAAAGGATGGTGTCGCCGGCAAACACACCTTCATTCTGAAAAAGCAATCCGAACCGCGCCCAGTCGCGGACTGTGCCGTAACTGTATGACGAAGCCACGAAGAGCCCGCTGGCATCGGTTTCCACTTTGGTGTTCAGCATGCCGATGGGGTGCAGCAAATCTGTATAAAGGCTGGTGTGATACTTTTCATCGTTATTTATCCGGTTCCGGATAATTCCGGACAGCAGGTTGGCATCGCCCGAAGAGTAATTCCAGTGTGTGCCGGGCGGATGATCCAGTTTATTGTCGGTGACAGAAGCCAGCATATCTTCACTTTGCATGAGCATTACCGTTGCGTCAGAAATGGTAAAATAGTTTTCGAACCAGTCGAGACCTGTGCTCATTTGCAGTACATTTTTTACGGTAATGTTTCCCCGCTCGTCATCTTTCCAGGCTTCAATTCCAACCGGTTCATCGAGTATTAACTGCCCTTTATCAGCCAGTATTCCGGCCCATGCACCTGTAATGCTTTTGGTCATCGACCAGCCGTGAAACATGGTGTTGTGGTTGTATCCGCTGAGGTATTTTTCGGCAATCAACTGGTTGTTGTAAACCACGGCAATGCCGAGTGTTTTTTTGAACGGTTCACTGTCGGGCGCATCAAAACAGGTATCGAGCAGTTCGTGCAGCCGGTTGTAATTGACTCCGGAAGGCAGTGTGTCGGCAATCAAATCGCCTTTTGGCCAGGGCAGGGCATCCTGGGAATAGCCCGGGTCAGGAATCTGAAATCCCGATTTTTTCAGCTCCTCTTTTGGTGTTTTCAGCACAATAACAACTCCGTGCCCTTCGCGGTAAACGGCTTTGCGTTTGGCCAGGCCAAAAACGGTGGAAGTTGCTGTTTTTTCTTCGAAATCGACCCTTGTAAGTGCCAGGTTAATGGGAAAAAAGGAAAGGTCTTCGGCCTGAATTCTGGCGGGTTGTTTGTTGGCCAGAAACACATTGGAACACATTCCTTTGGCTGCAAATGCCGTGATTATGGGAAGCCTTGGCCATACAAACCATATTCCATAACCGATTATGGCCAGAACGACCAGCCAGACAACTCTTTTTAACTGTTTTTTCTTCATCGTTCAGTTCCTGATTTAATTTTGATTTGCCTTATAAAAGTAGGAACTTTTTGATAAATGCAACACACCGGCCGGAAAAGATTGTTTTTTCAAGCCTGGTGAAAAAGGAGTCAG
>CAZCPH010000044.1:9460-13251 GCA_964500105.1 uncultured Mariniphaga sp.
TTCGGGTTTTACTGTTTGTCGTAGGCCATGGTTTCGTTCAGGTCGCCATAGGAGGAAGACGCACTGGATTCGATGATTAAATTGCTGCCATCCATTTGAAAAACCTCTGTAATGGTCATGTCACCTCCGTCGGGGCCGGGGATTTTTGACGTGATGGTCAGCACTTTTTTTCCATCCGACCAAACGGCTGTTGATTTTTTCTTCGAACCCTGCCAGCCTTCGTTAATGCACTCTTTTCCGTCGAGCGTAAATTTATCGCTCACGGTAAAATCGTTGCCCTGAAAGCTGGAATGTTTTTCCACACTCAAATCGTTTCCTTTTTGCTGAATAACAACTTCCTTTGGTGCAAAAGAGAATTCAGCATTCAGTTTGCTTTTTGAACTGTTCAGTTTCCATTTTCCTGAAAAATCGGTTCCCTGGGCGGAAACCACAACCGCCAAAAGCAATGCGGTGAAGAGAAAAGCTACTTTCTTCATTTGTTTTAGTTTTTGGTATAAAATTGAATTGATAAAGGTATAAAAAGATTCAATAAGCCCGCTGAAAAACAATTTCACTCAACCCTGCAACTTTTTCATTTTCAGGGTCAGTATAAATTCTGACATTCAAGGTTCCGTCGTACACTTTTACCACCCGCTCACCGGTCCATTCAAACTCACCGGCATCAAGCGATTTGGCCGGTGAAGCAACGCCTTCAAACTCCGGTTTTTGCCACGACGGCAAATTCAAATCGCCCACCTTGGCCCGGATGCGATAGGTTCCGTTTGGAACGGTTATCTGGTATTCGAAATAGTTCTCAGGATTTTTGCACTGCGCCGGCGAACCTTCAAACAGCACTTTTTTCAGGCGGACGTTTCCGTCGTTTTTGTTGGAGACCCATTCCACCCTGTCGGCAACGTTCCAATTGCCCAGCAGCCAGCCTTTTCCCGAATAGGGTTCAAAAGCCATACTGTTCTTCTGATTGCCGTTCACTTCGCGTGGTTTTCCAAACTGAATCCGCCCGCGGGCAAACGAACGGGTTGCATACCCGTTATGCTGAAAATACAAGCCAAACAGTTGCGGGAAGCCGTTTATGGCATTGTGCAGGCAATCCTGAAGTGTTGGCTCGGTTTGCGATTTCACCACTGTAAACTGAAAATGGCCCCATGTTTGGTCGCCCCATGCTGTGCCGATTGCATCGCCACGAACCAACGTCTGTCCTTTTTTTACAGCCAGGTTTTTGGCAAAAAGACGGCTGTAATAGTAATAAATTCCGGGCTGCGAAGCGCTTTCCAGCAACACACAGGCCTGGTTACCGGCTTCGTCCAGTCCTTTGGATTCCACCCAAACCACCCTGCTGTTTTCTACCGCCACCAGCCAGTGTTTCATCAATCCGCGGGCGTTGTGCACATCGAACCCGATGCCGGCAAAGGGTTGATAAGAAAGCTTGTTGTCAGCTCTTTCAGTTTTGTAATACGAAAACATGTAGCTTTCCTCATCAGCACTCCATACATATCCGTCGTTAAAACTTACCGGGAAAATGTATTGGGTCGGGTCAAGAAGCGGATAGTGAGAATCGCTGAGACAAACCAGCGCATCTTTGGTGAGCAAACCATGAACCGGAGAGCCAGAACTTAACGTTTTTACTTTTTTGTTGTCGGCCACAAAAATCCGGACTCCACCCAATTGCTCAGGCACCGAACGGCGGGCCACTTTCAGCCAGAGGGTATCGGCACCTATTTTAATTTGGTTGTAATGATTTTCAACCTTTAGCAACTTTACCTCCATTTGATTAAAAGTAATGCTTTCGCCCACGTTCAGGTTGTAGTAAAAACCATTTCCCCACCTGAAGTCGGCTGAGTCGGCCTGTTGAGCATTAAGGCGAAACAAAACGGTAATCAACACCAAAAATATGCAGAGTTTTCTTTTCAAATCTTTTCAGCTTTTTTTCGAAAAACAAAGCTACCAGATTTTTTGGAACTCTGCAATGCGATAGTAAGGTTCTGGAATGTAGCTGAATTAAAAAAGATTATACCGGTTTTCTATTCTGTTTATCTGGACAGAAATTCATTGATTTTTTTTTAACATTTGTGAAGAATCGTATTCGATTTTGTTGTAATTTACATACATCAATAATCTTCAAAAGTTATAATTATGAGAAAAATGACCAGATTAAAACCAAGAGTATTCCATGTTTTTATGGGATTGGTAGTATTATTATTCTGCTTTGGTTGTCAGAAAGACTTCCTTCAAACAGAAAATGTGGAAGAATCCGAATTGGCGGAACTAAAAAGTGCAAAAATTACTGATTACATGGTGATTACCAAATCAGAAACACTTCCTCCCGAGTTGGAGGAAAAACTTTCTGTGCATGGTGAAATTGTAAATTCAATCCCCGAAATTGGAGTAGTTGTTCTCAGATCGGGTACTCCCGGGCTTGAGAAGAAATTAAGTAAACTTTCGGAAATAACAGCCGTTGTTCCCGACCTGATGACAAAATGGATTGGTCCGGAGAAATTTGTTCAGGAAGCGAATCCACCCGGCATTGGCGATGATGAGACTTTTTTCATTTACCAGTGGGGGATGGATGCCATTGATGCCCCGGAGGCCTGGAATTCAGGATTTACAGGGAAAAAAGCAAAAGTTTTTATTCTTGATAGCGGGATAGATCCAACACATCCTGATTTGAAGCCTAATTTAAATACAACCCTTAGCAAGTCGTTTGTTCCCGACGAAGAATTTTATGTGCAGGATGTAACCCGGTTTAATCACGGAACTCATGTGGCCGGTATCATAGCAGCGGCAGACAATAGTTATGGAATAATTGGCGTGGCACCGGATGCTGAAATTGTTGCAGTGAAAGTACTTTCCGAAGAAGATGGAACCGGATCATTCAGCTGGATTAATGATGGAATTGTGTATGCTGCCAATAACGGCGCAGATGTGATTAACATGAGTTTGGGAGCCCGGTTCAACAGAAACGGATTTTACTACGACGTAAACGACAACCTGGTAAAAATTCCGGCAGTTCATATTCAGAACATCATTCTGGCACAGCAGCGCGCCGTCAACTATGCGTGGAAAAAAGGTGCTGTTGTTGTCACTTCAGCTGGAAATGAAGGATTAAATGCTGATGGCAATGGTTCTATGTTTATAGTACCGGCTGAACTGCAAAATGTGGTTTCTGTATCAGCCACAGCGCCTGACTACTGGTATTACGATTATTACTTCAAAATAGAACCCATACTGGATATTCCTGCAAGTTATACTGATTTTGGAAGATCGCTGGTTGATTTGGCCGCTCCTGGCGGCGATTTTGATTACATCGATTATACCAACGGATTCATTGATATGATAATCAGTACCGGTCCGGACAATTCCTTTTATTTTGCTGCGGGAACCAGTTTTGCATCACCTCATGTGGCAGGCGTAGCAGCGCTTGTTGTTTCCCGTTACGATGGAAAAATTACTCCTCAGGCTGTAGTACAAAAATTGCTGAAAACTGCTGATAAAATTGACGGAAACGGAAAAACACCTTACTTCGGACAGGGCAGGGTAAATGCATATCGGGCTGTAACAGAATGAATTGTTTCTAAATAGTTTCAGGAAAGAGCAGGCAGAAAAACCTGCTCTTTTTCATTCACATAAAAACATAGCCAACACTGTTTCGGAATCAGTCCGGCTGTTGAACTTGCGCCGGTGCTCGTAAAGTGGTAATTTTCTGTAGGATTGTTCTGACAGATTCAAAGACCTCAACGGGCTCACGTGATTGTTGTACTGACAAAACAATTAAGCAACCGACCTCAGCGAGGTCA
>CAZCPH010000045.1:0-13215 GCA_964500105.1 uncultured Mariniphaga sp.
TGGAAATGGGATTGCAAAATTTTCCGCTTGATGCTTCTTTGGGTTCTCACTTTTTCCATAACGTAACCTCCATGAATGTGGGGTATTTTTCGGTTCCGCACAACACGACCAACGCAAAGCTGAAAATGGAGATTTTGGATCAGCAAAAACTGGTGAAGCAAACAGCATTTGTCAAACATGTTGAGTTTGAAAAACCACTTACGGTGTTGATGAATGGCAAAGAACGTCATGCACTGATTCATATATAAGAGGATGTGTTAATTTATTTTCATTCCCACCAGAATTCAACACTCGGGAATTTGGCTTTTCATTATAAAATTTATCTTTGTCTGTTGGAGAATTTTTTTGTAACAGAAACCAGACTTTTATTGCGATTATATAGAAACAGATGTTCATATTAATCTAAACCGTAACAGTTGTTACATAAAATTATTATCTTATGAGTAATATTTTCTTTATTGTTCCATTAGCTTCTTTGATAGCTTTGGTGTTTGCCTGGTTTTTCTTCAAGTCGATGATGAAGAATTCGGAAGGTACCCCCCGCATGAAAGAAATTGCACAATATGTGAGGGAAGGTGCCATGGCTTATTTAAGAAGGCAGTACAAGGTGGTGACAATAGTTTTTGTCATTTTGTTTGTATTGCTCACTATTATGGCTTATTTCAATGTACAGAATCCTTTTGTGCCGATTGCTTTCTTAACCGGTGGTTTCTTCTCGGGGCTTTGTGGTTTTCTGGGCATGAAAACAGCTACATTTGCCTCGGCACGTACCGCACACGGTGCATCACAGTCGTTAAACAAAGGGTTGCAGGTAGCATTCCGTAGCGGCGCCGTAATGGGCCTTGTGGTTGTGGGTTTTGCACTGCTCGACATTGCTGCCTGGTTTTTAGCCCTGGATAAGCTGGTTTACACTCCGGACAACATGGCAAATGGTTTGGAATTTTTGGGATTAAGCTTTGTTCATCCGCATCCGGAATATGTGGTCAACGGAATTATTAATGAAGCCGGCACCAAAGCCAAGCTGGTTGAGATTACCGTTACCATGTTAACTTTTGGTATGGGAGCTTCCACTCAGGCGTTGTTTGCCCGTGTTGGCGGTGGTATTTACACCAAAGCTGCCGACGTAGGTGCCGACCTGGTTGGAAAAGTTGAAGCCGGAATTCCTGAAGATGATCCGCGCAACCCTGCAACCATTGCCGACAATGTTGGCGATAACGTAGGTGATGTTGCCGGCATGGGCGCCGACCTTTATGAATCGTATGCCGGTTCTATTCTGGCAACTGCAGCATTGGGTGCTTCGCTGCCGGCACTGGTTATGAAAGATGCCGGACTTACAGCTTATCAGGCTGTTTTGGCACCGATGATTGTAGCCGCAATCGGAATTTTGCTTTCAATTGTTGGTATTTTTATGGTTCGTACAAAAGAAACGGCCACACAGAAAAACCTGTTGAATGCATTACTGATTGGGACAGGAGGAAGCTCTGCACTCATTCTTGTTGCCATGATTGGCCTGGTATTGCTGGGATGGGTTACCTGGGGCGTTTTCTGGGCGGTTGTAATTGGTCTTGCTGCCGGTGTTATTATTGGTCAGGCAACCGAATATTTTACTTCCGATGAATATAAACCAACAAAAGGTATTGCCAAACAGGCACAGCAAGGGCCGGCAACAACAATTATCGACGGTCTTGCTGTAGGGATGTACTCTACCTGGATTCCTGTAGTAACAATTGTATTGGGTATTATGGGCGCTTTCTGGGCTTCCGGAGGTGCACAGCACTTTGCAATGGGAGTTTACGGAATTGGTTTTGCTGCTGTTGGCATGCTTTCTACACTTGGAATTACCCTCGCTACAGACGCTTTCGGCCCGATTGCCGATAACGCAGGTGGCAACGCTGAGATGGCAGAACTTGATCCGCAGGTACGTGAACGCACCGATGCACTCGATATGCTTGGCAATACAACTGCTGCAACCGGCAAGGGGTTTGCCATCGGTTCGGCTGCCTTAACTGCAATGGCTCTTATTTCGGCTTATATGGAAGAAATACGTTTGTGGTTTGATAAAATTGCAAAAGCTGGCGAAGGGTTTGTTACAAAAGGCGGATATGTATTTTATAACGACGTGGCTCCGGCAGTGGAGGAAGGCGTGGAAGTGATAAAAATTTCGACTGCATCAGTTAAAGATTTTTCTGCAGCATACGATATAACACTCTTCAATCCATTGTTTCTGGGAGGTCTTTTTCTTGGTGCGATGATGGCCTTTGTATTTAGTGCAATGACCATGAAAGCCGTTGGCCGCGCTGCCGGTGCAATGGTTGACGAAGTGCGACGTCAGTTCCGCGAAATTAAAGGAATTCTGGAAGGTAAAGCTATTCCTGAATACGCCAAATGTGTTGAAATTTCAACAAAGGGTGCGCAACGGGAAATGTTGTTGCCTTCGTTGGTAGCCATTGCGGTACCTGTTGTTGTTGGCGCTTCAATGGGAGTTGCGGGAGTTGTTGGATTGCTGGCCGGAGGTTTGACATCTGGTTTTACGCTTGCTGTTTTTATGAATAATGCAGGTGGTGCATGGGACAATGCCAAAAAATTCATTGAAAAAGGAAATTACGGCGGTAAGGGTGGAGAAGCCCACAAAGCCGGAGTTGTTGGAGATACTGTAGGCGACCCGTTCAAGGATACTTCCGGACCGTCATTAAATATTCTGATTAAACTGATGACAATGGTTTCGGTTGTAATGGCCGGTTTAACTGTCACCTTGAGCCTTCTGTAGAAATTCTGCGGAGCGGTTGAAAAGCCATTTGCAATTTCTGCAAATGGCTTTTTGCTTTTTGTTGAGTTAAGGTGTTATTGTTCATGGAGTTATGATAATGGCAAAAATTCCGGGAGGAAAATCAGCATAATTTAAAATCATTCTTGAACAAAATCTTTTTATATTTAGTTCCTTAAAAATGAGTATTAACTAAAAATCAATGAATATGGCAGATCTTTCGACTACCTATATGGGTATAAAACTGAAAAACCCCCTGATTTTGGGCTCTAGCAACCTCGTAATGAAACCGGGTGTGCCAGAACAGCTCGAAGAAGCCGGAATAGGCGCAATCGTTTATAAATCACTTTTCGAAGAGCAGGTTCAGCTCGAAGATCTTCAGATGACTGAAGATTTAACCGAGTATGAATACCGTAATGCCGAGATGGAACGGCTGTTTCCGAACATTGAACATGCCGGACCAAAAGAGCACCTGTTCAATCTCGAAAAGTTGAAAAAAAGCGTGAATATACCTGTAATTGCCAGTTTGAATGCTATTTATGAACCAACATGGGTTGAGTATGCCAAAGAACTGGAGAAAACAGGTGTGGACGGCCTCGAACTTAATTTGTTTGCCGAACCCGGGTATTTTGAAGTTTCAGGGCAATCTCTGGAAGACAAACAGGTTCATATTGTTGAGGCAGTGAAACATGCAGTTAATATTCCTGTTAGTGTAAAGTTGAGTGTATATTACTCCAATACGCTGAATTTTATTAAAAAAATTGATGAAGCCGGAGCAGATGCCTATGTGCTTTTTAACCGCTTTTTTCATCCCGACATTGATTTGGACCACCAGGAATTCTTCTATGCCTGGAATTTAAGCAACCGTAAAGATCACTTGCTTGCACTGCGTTTTGCAGGTCTGCTCTACGGAAATCTGGAAGGAAGTATTTGTGCGACCAGAGGGATTTACAACGCCAAAGATGTGATTAAACTTATTATGGCAGGTGCAGATACTGTTCAGTTGGTTAGTACCGTTTACAAAAATAAACCGGAGGTGATCTCCGATATTTTAATGGATTTGAACCGCTGGATGGATGAGCACGAATTCAAAACACTTGATGATTTCAGGGGAAAACTTTCACGTAAGAACCTGAAAGATCCGTTTGTGTATCAGCGGGGGCAGTATGTTGATATTTTAATGCAATCGGAAGAAGTATTCAAAAAATATCCGATGCTGTAAATACTGCAGTACGACAAAAAAAAGACAGAAGCGATTATCGTTTCTGTCTTTTTTTTGAAATTATTATCACTGAAATTTACATCAGGAAACTCAGTAAAATACCTGCAGCAACTGCCGAACCGATAACACCTGAAACGTTTGGTGCCATGGCATGCATGAGCAGGTGATTGGTGGGATCTTCTTTTAATCCCATGTGCTGCACAACACGTGCGCTGTCGGGAACGGCAGAAACACCGGCAGCTCCAACCATCGGATTGATTTTGTTGCCTTTTTTCAGGAACACATTCATCAATTTTGCTCCGGCAACGCCACCTGCAGTGGCAATTACGAAAGATGCAGCACCCAGTGCAAAGATTTTTACTGATGACGGAGTTAAAAACACGTCAGCCTGAGTGGATGCCCCAACCGTAATTCCAAGTAAAATGGTAATCACATCGATTAATGCGTTGCTTGCAGTATTTGCCAAACGTTTGGTTACTGTTGATTCTTTCAGCAGGTTTCCGAAGAAAAGCATTCCCAGCAGCGGCAACGCCGAAGGTGCAATAAATGCTGTGAGCAGCAGACCAACAATCGGGAACAGAATTTTCTCCAGTTTTGAAACTGCACGCGGTGGTTTCATTTTAATTCTTCGTTCTCTTTTTGAAGTAAGCAGTTTAATCACCGGAGGCTGAATAACCGGAACCAGAGCCATATACGAATACGCAGCAATGGCTATTGGGCCAATCAGGTTTTTAACCACTTCGCCGTTGGCCATGATATTCATTCCGTTGGCAAGCTTCGACGAAATAAAAATTGCCGTCGGGCCGTCAGCGCCCCCAATAATTCCGATTGCACCAGCTTCGGGCGGGGCAAAACCCAACCACAATGCACCCAAAAAGGTCAGGAAAATACCTACCTGTGCAGCAGCACCCAAAAGCATTAGTTTTGGATTCGATATGAGCGACGAGAAATCGGTCATGGCGCCAATACCCAGGAATATAAGAGGCGGATACCACCCCTGCACAACCCCCTGGTAGAGAATATTCATTACCGAACCGGGTTCGTAAATACCGAGTTTCAGGTTGAAATCGGTTACCTGAAACATGGGAATATTGCCGATTAAGATGCCGAAACCTATGGGCACAAGCAGCAGCGGTTCAAATTCGTAACGAATTCCCAGGTATATGAAAATCAGCCCGATGACAATCATCATCAGGTGTTTCCAGGTGACATTTGCAAAACCTGAAAATTCATAAAAATTAAAAAGCCCCGACACTGCACCATTGTAATTTTTATATTGAAATCCATCGCCGGCCAGTTTACCGTCGGGCGTGATGTGCAGAACTCTTTGCGGAAGTTTTATGGTCTCTTTTTCGGTAACATAATCGGTTGAAGAGGTATTCGGGTCTAAATTCTGGCGCAAATGTGTAACCACAACCGGGTTGAAATCTAGAATGATCTGATTCCCGGAAATCTGGTAACGGCCGGTGTAACGTTGTTTGGCCGAATCGAGTGTAAACGTATTGTTCGTTTCAAAACCAAAGGTTTTATAACGTTTTACCGTTGCCGGTTGTTCGTCTGCAGAAGTCTCTTTCGGATTGTACGTGGGCACGGGAACATAGCCACCGCTGTGGTTAACCCACTTCCCTTTTATTATTTTTACCGATAACTCTTTTTCATTTCCCTGAGCCAAAAAAGCTGAAAAAAGTGCCGCAAAAATTAAAAATAACTGAATTGTTTTTTTCATATCATCTGAATACTTTGCGGTTAACCAATTTCGAGTAAAACGTCATCCTGTTGCACGGTATCACCAACGTTCACTTTAATTGATAAAACTTCACCTCCTTTGGTTGTTTGTATCTGATTTTCCATTTTCATGGCTTCCATTACGAGAACATTCTGGCCTTCTGTAACCACATCGCCAACCGATATATTCAGTTTTAAAATAGTGCCTGGCAGCGGCGCGGTAACTTCATGTTTTCCTGAAGTTTCTTTCTTCCTGATCTGCCCTTCACCAGGCATTTTTTCCACTGGTTTACGAACCAGTCGCGGTGTTTTTGTGGTTTTAACTTCGTTGTGCAACTTAACCTGGTAAAGGGTTCCGTTTACATCAACTTCGGCTGTATTGTCTTCAATATCTTTGATGTGGACATCGTAATCGTTTCCACTGATGGTAAATTTATATTTCTTCATTTTTAATCGGTTTTAATTTCTCGGCCAGTTTTGGGTTACACTGTAAATTTTTGAACTCCATGGTGAATAAGCTTTTCGAACCTGCTTGATGGTGACAATGTTGCTTTCTTCATCGTGCATTTCATCAAAATAAAGATGGAGTGCCAGGCTAATGGCGGCAGTAACATTCCCTTCCATGTGCAAATCCTTTTTGGCTGTTTCCGGTGTTGTTTTCTGTTTCTTTTTCTTCCGGTCAAATTTCAGATTAATCAGGTTGGGAAGTTTGGAAAACACTACCGACAATAATGTTAACGCTGCAAGAACGATCCCAAATCCCACAAGGGCAACTGTAAATCCAAAGTCAAACGGATTGACCAGAAGCATAAATAGAATATTCATCATTTTTTCTGGTTTAAAGTGGAATGTTTGAATGTTTCTTTGGCGGATTGATCAGTTTTTTCGTTGCAAGACTTTGCAATCCGCGAATAATACGGAATCGGGTGTTCCGTGGTTCAATAATATCGTCGATATAACCCAGTGCAGCAGCCTGGTATGGGTTGGCAAATTTTTCGTTGTATTCTTCTTCGTGGTCTTTGACGAATTTTGCCCTTTCTTCCGGATTTTCAATTTCTGCCATTTTTTTTCCGTGAAGCACTTCAACAGCACCCGAAGCACCCATAACGGCAATTTCGGCAGTTGGCCAGGCGTAGTTCAGGTCGCCACGCAACTGTTTGCACGACATTACATCGTGCGCTCCTCCATAAGATTTGCGCAGTGTAACCGTAATTTTTGGCACTGTGGCTTCGCCGTAGGCAAACATCAGTTTGGCGCCATGGGTAATAATTCCACCATACTCCTGACGGCTGCCGGGAAGAAATCCGGGAACATCGACCAACGTTAGAATCGGGATATTAAAACTGTCGCAAAAACGAACAAAACGGGCTGCTTTTCTCGAAGCCTCGATGTCAAGCACTCCGGCCAGGTAGTTGGGCTGGTTGGCAACAATTCCTACGGGGTGCCCGTCGAATTTGGCAAAACCCACCACAATGTTCTTGGCGTAGTTTCTGTGAATTTCAAGGAATTCCGAATAATCTACAATGGAACTGATCACATCAATCACATCGTACGGCTGGTTTGGGTTTTCCGGGATAATTTCGTTCAGGGAATCATCCATTCTGTCGATGGGATCTGTGTTTTCAGTTGCAATAGGGTCTTCCAGGTTGTTTTGTGGCAGGAAGGTGAGCAATTTACGAATCAGCATCAGTCCTTCTTTTTCGTCTTCCACCAGAAAGTGGGAAACACCCGATTTGGATGCATGAATTTTACCGCCGCCAAGGTCTTCTACCGAAATGTCTTCGCCGGTAACCGTTTTTACTACCTTCGGTCCGGTTACGAACATGTAGGAGTTTTGTTCGGTCATCATAATGAAATCGGTAAGGGCGGGGGAGTAAACTGCACCGCCGGCACATGGGCCAAAAATGGCTGAGATTTGAGGGATTACTCCAGATGCAAGAATATTTCGCTCGAAAATTTCGGCATAGCCGGCCAGCGAAGTAACGCCTTCCTGAATGCGGGCGCCACCTGAATCGTTGATTCCAATAACCGGGGCTCCGGCATTCATAGCCATATCCATTACTTTGCAGATTTTTTGTGCAAAGGTTTCTGAAAGCGAACCTCCAAACACAGTGAAATCCTGTGAAAAAACGTAAACCACGCGACCATCAATGGTTCCGTGCCCTGTGATGACACCATCGCCCAAAAACTTTTTCTTTTCCATACCAAAGTTGGTGCAACGATGGGTAACAAACATGTCGAATTCCTCAAAACTGCCTTCGTCGAGCAATAGCTCAATCCGCTCGCGGGCAGTAAATTTTCCTTTGCGGTGCTGGGCTTCAATTCTGTTTAAGCCTCCACCTAGTTTGGCTTCAGCCCGCAACTCAATTAATTTTTTAATTTTATTCTGGGTACTCATTATAAAATCGGTTAATGATGGTTTTCAAAAATTATTTGCTGCATACTTCGGTGAGTACACCAAGCGTCGATTTGGGATGTAAAAATCCAATATTCAGCCCTTCTGCACCTTTTCGTCCATTTTTGTCGATAAGGCGAACGCCCTGTTCTTCCAGCTCTTTCAGCGATTCATCCACATCGTCAACTGCATAGGCAATATGATGAATTCCCTGGCCTTTCTTTTCGATGAATTTGCCGATCGGTCCTTCGGGATCGGTTGACTCCAGCAATTCTATTTTGGTTTGCCCCACCATAAAAAATGCTGTTTTTACTCTCTGATCTTTAACTTCTTCAACGGCATAACATTTAAGACCAAGCATTTTCTCGTAAAACGGAATAGCTTCATCCAGGCTTTCTACTGCAATACCGATGTGTTCAATATGTGATACTTTCATGACTATTTAATTTAAACTTCGTTGTCGTTATTGTTTCCGTTTTCATCCCAGATAAAATGAAAATGTGGTCCAAAACGCTCAAAAGCGGCTTTGTCCAGTTCTTCCTGGTGGTCGGGGTGTGCAATTGAAATAATCAGTTTTGCCCGGTCCTGAAGTGTTCTGCCGTAAAGGTTTACAGCTCCAAATTCGGTAACCAGCCAGTGAATATTTGCGCGTGTACTTACAACACCTGCTCCGGGAGTCAAAATAGGTGCAATTTTGCTGATTCCTTTGTTGGTAACTGAAGGCATGGCAATAATTGGTTTTCCGCCTTTACTAAGCGATGCACCACGTAAAAAGTCGATTTGCCCGCCCACACCCGAATAAAACTTGGTACCAATAGAATCGGCACAAACCTGACCGGTAATGTCAATTTGCAGTGCCGAATTGATGGCTGTTACTTTTGGGTTTTTTGCAATTACATTTACCCGGTTGGTGTATTGCACATCCAGCATGGCAACACCCGGATTATCGTCAATGAAATCGTAAAGCTTTTTCGAACCCATCAGGAAGGTGGCGACCAGTTTGCCTTTGTCAATTTTTTTGTTTTTTCCGTTTACCACGCCTTTATCAACCAGCGGTAAAATTCCGTCGGCAAACATTTCGGAATGAACACCCAGGTCTTTGTGATTTCCCAGCATGGAAAGCACTGCGTTGGGAATTGCACCGATACCCATTTGAAGGGTTGCACCGTCTTCCACCAACTCGGCAACAAAACGGCCAATTTTCCGGTCTGTTTCACCAATTGGTCCAGGTTCTGCAGCAATCAGTTCACTGTCGTCTTCAACAAACAAATCTATTTCATTGATGTGAATCATGGCATCGCCGAAAGCACGGGGTACGTTGGGGTTTACAATGGCAATTACCGTATCGGCTTTTTCTACAGCCGCCAGCGTGGCATCCACTGAAGTACCTAACGATGCGTAACCAAATTTATCAGGAACCGAAATCTGGATCATTGCCACATTGACTTTCAGGTAACCTTCGCGGATGAGCCTTTGGGTTTCCTGCAAAAAAACGGGGATGTAATCGGCATAACCAGACTGGGTTTGTTTGCGCACATTGTGCCCAACAAAAAAGGATTCCAGCTGAAAAATTCCTTCAAATTCCTGATTGGCATATGGCGCCGGCCCTTCGGTGTGAATATGCTGTATGCGAACATTCCTGAATTCCTTGTTCCGGCCACGTTCACACATGGCCTCAATCAGCGGATGTGGAGTAACAGCAACACTGTGCAGGTGAACCCGGTCGTTCGACTTAATAACTTTTACAGCTTCTTTCGCACTAACAAATTTGATATTCTTCATTTCTATTATTTATTTAGCTTCTTTGAAAATCTCATCTAAAAAGTGCCATGATATACTAATTTTTCGGAATAATATTGATTAATTAATCGTGGCTCTGTTTAAGTTTTCCGGTAAAAACCGGTATTCAATTTCAGGCTGCAAATATACAAAATCTATAGGCCATAAAAACTTTCGAATATCATTATTGGTTGTTCAAAAGGTTTTGTAAAGTATTTGTTAAAACAGCTTCAGCTCTGTTGTGTTTGCATGGGAAAATGTCATGTTTTGGCTTTGTGTCGGGCTTTTTTTTGGGTAATTTTATGTTGGATTTCGCACTTTTATCGCCTTTCTGAGGTTTTTCTGCTATAAAACATAAAATAGCATTCAGGTATTTTTTGAATCGGTTTTAAATGAAGTCAAGAGTTCTTTTGAATGAAAACCAATGCAAATCCTGATGTTTTTCGAAACATCAGCATATGAAGAGCAGTGTTGTGTTAAGAAAGGTTCATTTTTGAACCTTTCGTTTTTATATCTGTTCAGATTTTTGTATTTTTAACCGAAATTAAAAACCTACATAGCATGTTAAAAGAAAAAGTTTTAAAAGCTTTAAATGAGCAGGTTAACGCCGAACAGTATTCAGCTTTATTATATTTGTCGATGTCGGCATGGTTCGAAGACAAAGGTCTGCCCGGTTTTGCCAACTGGATGTATGTACAGTATCAGGAAGAACTGACACACGCCAACAAAATTTTTAAATATATTGTTGAACGCAGTGGCAAAGCCGAAGTAAAAGCAATTAAGCAAATGCCTGAAGATTTTGATAGTGTGTTGCAAGTAGTGGAAAAAACACTGGAACACGAACAACACGTTACAGAGTTGATTAATAATTTGGTTGATGTGGCTGTTGAAGCACGCGATCATGCAACACAAAGCTTCCTTAAATGGTTTGTTGATGAACAGGTGGAGGAAGAAGCCAATGTGACTGAAATTCTCGATAGTTTGAAACTGATTGAAGGTGAAGGCAAAGGAAACGGAATATTCATGCTCGATCGTGAATTGCGTCAGCGTACTTTTGTTGATACCACACAAACGGCGGAATGATTCTGAATTCAAAATAAGAAATGACATAAGGCTGCCGGTGCGCAGCCTTTTTTTGTAATTAAAATGAGTTCCACAGCGGAAGAATATGCACGGTATGAACAGTTAAAGGCATTTTGCCGGTTAACATGGGACGAACCTGCTTTGAACAGGCTCGACGAAGCTTTTCAGTTTGCCCGAAACGTAATTGGCGATAAGCGGTTTAAAACAGGAGAATCGATTCTCGAACATTCCGTTGAAGTTGCGGAAATCATTGCCAGGGAAATCGGACTGGAACCCGATTCGGTTATCACCGGATTGCTGCATAATATAATGTATGCCGGACTGGAGAGGCAGGTTACCCGCGAAGAACTGGAGAAAAACTTCGGTCATTCGGTTTTTTCGATTCTCGAAGGCATGTCAAAAATTAATGCACTCGGAACCGATACCGTAGAACTGCATCCCGAGAATTACCGGAAATTGCTGATGGCACTGGCTGGCGATGTGCGGGTTATTCTTGTGAAAACTGCCGACCGACTGCAGGTTATGCGAACCCTCGATATTTATGACGCAGATTCCAGGCACAGGCTTGTAAATGAAACTTCGCATCTCTATGCTCCGCTGGCACACCGTTTGGGTTTGTATGCCATAAACTCCGAACTGCTCGATTTGTGCCTGAAATACCAAAATCCTGCGGGCCATCAGTATGTAGTTGATCGTTTGAGAGAAACCCGAACTGAACGTGAAAATTTTGTGGCCGAATTCGTAAAACCCGTTGAGAAAATTCTTAAAGACCGGGGATTTACATTTTCCATGAAGGCACGAACCAAATCTGTCAATTCCATTTGGAATAAAATGCAGAAAAAAAGGGTTTCCTTCGACGAAGTGATGGATTTATTTGCTATTCGTGTAATTCTCGATTCGAAACCGGAAAATGAAAAAGCCGATTGCTGGACTGTTTATTCGGTGGTAACTGAGCAGTATCAGGCAAATCCCGAGCGAATGCGCGACTGGATAACCATTCCTAAATCAAACGGATACGAATCGTTGCATGCAACAGTAATGGGGCCAAAAGGTCGGTGGGTAGAGGTTCAGATTCGAACCAAACGAATGGATGAAGTAGCAGAAAAGGGTCTGGCTGCCCATTGGAAATACAAGGGCGGAAAAGGAAATACCGGTTTTGATGAATGGCTGGCCGGGATTCGCGAAATTTTGGAAAACCCGGATCTGAACGTCGTCGATTTTATCGACCACTTCAGTCTCGATATATACAAGGACGAAACGTTTGTGTTTACCCCGAAGGGCGATTTGAGAAAAATGCCTTCAGGTGCCACCTTACTCGATTTTGCCTACGAAATCCACTCCCAGTTGGGCGACAAATGCGTTGGTGGAAAAGTGAACGGGAAAAAGGTGACCTTAAAGTACAAGCTGAAAAATGGTGACCAGGTAACCATTGAAACATCGAACAATCAGAAGCCTAAAATGGACTGGCTCGATTTTTTGGTGACATCGAAGGCCGTTAGCAGAGTAAAAGCCAGCCTGAATGAAGAGAAAAGGAATCTGGCAGAACAGGGACGCGAAATACTTCTGCGGAAATTTAAAAACTGGAAACTGGAACTGAACGATGAAGCCATTCGTAAAATGCTTAAAAAATATGAGTTTAAGCTGGCTATGGATTTTTATTGCGATGTGGCAACCGGAAAAATTGATCCGCTGGAAATAAAATCGTTGATTGTTGAAAAACCTGAGGAGGAAACCACCCGAAAGAAGGTGGAAGAATTGCTTCCGGGAAATACAATTCAGGAGTTTTCCTTTGATGGTGGGGACGATTACCTGGTTATCGACAACAACCTGAAAAACATCAATTATAAACTGGCCCGCTGCTGCAATCCGGTATTTGGCGACTCAATTTTCGGTTTTGTTACCATCAGCGAAGGTATAAAAATTCACCGGACAAGCTGTCCCAACGCGCCGCAAATGAAAGAAAGGTTTCCTTATCGTGTAATTAAGGCGAAGTGGAAGGAAACTACCAGTCCCGGTGCATTTTTAACCACTTTGCACGTTTCGGGAACAGACGAAGTGGGAATTGTTTCCGAAATTTCACACATCATAGCTAAGGATACCGGAGCCCGATTGCGTTCAATCAATATCGATTCGAATCGCGGACGGTTTGAAGGGATACTAAAGCTTTCGGTTTACAATCTGGATCATCTGGAATTTTTAATTCACAAAATGAAAAAAGTAAAAGGAGTTGTTTCTGTAACCCGCGGT
>CAZCPH010000046.1:0-13205 GCA_964500105.1 uncultured Mariniphaga sp.
AACAACCTCCGAAAACATGGGGATGTTTGAAGTTGCCGGAATAGTTCGTGTGCCGTCGTCAAAACCCAGCCAGTCGGTTTTTCCGCCTTCGTACGAAAGAAAATTGCTTTTAAAATGGGCTTGCGGATTGTATCCGGCATCCATCGAAATTCCTCCTTCTTTTTCATCCGGGAATTCTTTCAGGCTGATGTTGATTACTCCGCCTGTGAAGTCGGCAGGCAATTCGGCGCTGAACGATTTGTTCACCACCAGGTTGTCGATAATGGATGTGGGGAAAATGTCCATCTGAATGGTATTCCGGTCGGGATCGAGACCGGGAATATCCAGTCCGTTGAGGATGGTTTTGGTGTAGCGGTCGCCCAACCCGCGCACGTAAACGTATTTTCCACCTTCAACCGAAACACCGGTAACCCGTTTCATAGAAGATGCAGCATCGGAATCGCCTGTTTTTTTAAGCGCTGCCGATGAAATTCCGTCCAGCACATTGCCCGATTTTCGTTTCATGGTGAGCATGGCTGTTTCCGTATTGCGGATGTAGCGGGCGGTTACAACAGCCTCGCCCAGTTCAATGGTTGCTTCCTCCAGTTTGAGATCGCCAAGCAGAGTGGCATTGTTTGAAGTGACCAGCACATCATCAATGTGCAGGGTTTCATAAGAGATAAACGAAACCCTGATCTGGTAAGTTCCGGGGTCGATGCTGAGGTTGAACTTGCCATCGAGGTCGGTTATGGTACCCAGCGTTGTTCCTTCCGCAAAAATGGTTACTCCCGGCAGAAATTCACCGGTTTTGCCGTCGAAAACCGCACCTCTGATAAATCCTTTCTGACCTGTTGCAAAGAATGTCAGAAACAACAATATGAATGTTGAGAATAATTTTGTTACTCGCATATTTTTTTGATTTTGTTGAAATTCAGTGTTTTTTACCCGATAACACCACTGAACTCCGGCAAATAGCATGAAAAACCCACAAGCCCGGGAAAGGGTGTGAGTTTTTCATTGTTTAACTTGAATTTTCTAGAAATTTAATTCGTTGCTTACTGCAGCCCACGACCAGCTGGCAAACTTTGACAGGTCGGCACCCACGGTTGCAGCACCGGCTTCAACCACGGTTGTTATGGCATCAGATCCGTCTTTAAAAACCGAAGTTAGCCCGATGCCTGCCGGCAATGTAACCTGAAAGTTTGATGAGGCAAAACCATTGGTGTTGGCTGCGTAACCGGCATATCCTTCCACGTCCTGACCGCCATTTGTTGACAGATTCAGGAAGTAAATATTTGTCATATTTACATCGGTGTTGTCGTCGTAGTCAATTAATCCGCTGGCAGCACCCACGCTCACGGTTCCGTTTTTGATGGTATGGCCGGCGCCTGTGTAACTACCTTCCGGTCCGTCCAGCTCAAAAGCTTCATCGCCGGGGTTGATTACTACGAAATTATCGAGTGTTCCTGCCCAGGCCTGATCTGTGTCTATAGCGTCATCTCCGGCATTCCAAACCAGTGCATTTGTTACACTCACTGTGCCTCCGAACCATTCAATTCCATCGTCCTGATTGGCGATAATTTCCACATTTTCGATCACGGTTTTCGATCCAACTCCGCCAAGTGTTAATCCGTTAATTTCATTTCCTTCACCAATGTTTGCGCCACCATGGCGGATGGAAACATATTTAATTACTCCGGAATTGTCTTCGGCATTGGTTCCGCCATACAAACCATTCTGGTCAGACGGCGGAATTCCTTCAATCTGAACAGATTCAGCATCGGCCGAAATGGGTGCATTTCCAAGCACAAGCAACCCTCCCCACAATCCGTTCAGGTTGGAGTCAAGGTTTGGACTGGCAATTTCACCCGGCATAATTTCATCGGCAACCGATGTGAAAATGATGGGCGACTGGGCGGTTCCTTCAGCTAAAATGGTGGCTCCGCGCGCAATAATCAAAGCTGTTGCGTTGGGGCCTGTTCCGGCTTCACCTTTTACAATCACGCCCGGTTCAATGGTGAGTGTAACACCAGCCAGTACTGATATGCGTGATTTTAGAATATATACTTTACCTGTTTCCCATGTAGTATTGGAAGAAATGTTTTCACTCACCTGAATAACCGTTTCTTCTTCGTCAACCGACAAAACGGCGGTTGCATTGTCCGATTTCTGGTTGGCATCGGTAACGGTTAAGGTAACCGAAGCAGCACCTCCCTGGTTGGAAGCGGAAAAACCCACAACAACAGTTCCTGCTTTTGCTCCGGCAGCAGGTGTGTTGGTAACAGAGGCTGTTCCACCCTGTGCTGTGACGGTGGCCGAAGAGAACCCTCCGGGCACAGTAATCTCAAATGTAATTTCAACCGATTGCCCTGCTGCAACGGTTGTGGAAGACGAAGGTGCCAGAACCGAAGGTGCATCGGCAATTACCACATCTTCGGTACAAGAGTTAAAAAATACCGTTCCTGCAATTAACAGCAACAGTCCTAAAATTTTTGTTTTTTTCATGATTAACCAATTAAAAATTTGTTTCTTGTTTTTTTCTTTTCTAAGAATCCAGTCGTTATTAAAGATTTCATTCTGTTCTTCTTTTCGACTGCGAAGCAAGACCATTCTTGTTACATGCCGGTTAAGTATGGTTTAATCAATGATTACATTTTGTTAATCGTTTTGTAACAAACAGAAATGTGTGCTAAACTTTTGATTTTTAGCATAAAAAATTACTTTGGTTAGAAAATTCAGAAAGAAGGATGAGGTTTTCCGACTTATTTTTTTGCCAGAGAAAACAGAAATTCAATTCCGCCGTCGGGTTTGTTTCTGACTGAAATTTCGCCTTTATGCAGTTGAACAGCATTTTTTACAATGGCAAGACCTAGTCCGGTGCCACCCGTTTCGCGGGTGCGGCCGTGGTCAACCCGGTAAAAACGTTCAAAAATGCGGGGCAGGTGTTTTTCCGGTATTCCGGTTCCGGTATCGGAATAGGAGAGATAGTAATACTTTTCGTCTTCGTGATAAACTTTAATGTGAATAGAAATAGCTTCGCCTCCGTAATTGATGGAGTTTTCCATAAAATTCTGAAATACGGAAAAGAGCAGTGAGTCGTTGCCTTCAATCACCGTTCCGGGGCTCACTTCGCTGTAGAACCTGATGCTGTTTTCGTTTATCCGGTTCGCAAAATTTTCATAAACTTCGTCGATAACCAGTTTAAGGTCAACCGGTTTAATGCTGAAAAGTTCACCTGCATCTTCAATGTTTGTAAGCAGCGAAACATCATTGATCAGGTGAGTAAGCCGTTCCGATTGCTGAAAGGTCTTCTCCAGAAAATACTTTTGTTTTTCCTGCGGAACCGGCCAGTTGTTCAGCATGGTTTCGAGGTAGCCTTTAATGGAAGAAAGCGGTGTTTTCAGCTCGTGTGCAATGTTGGAGGTAAGTTGTTGTTTCATCAGCCTGCGTTTTTCGAGGCGTGTAATATCAGAAATGACCACTTCAAAGCTGTAATCGGCAAAGACAATACTTTGAATTTTAAAGTATTTTTCGTTTACAGAAATAATGTATTCAAGCTGGGGAAGATTGTCGTGTTGCACTGCATTGTCTTCGGTCAGGTTTTTTGTCAGAAACTTATTGAGTTTTTTGAATTCTTTCATGCCAAAAACAGCTTCAATTTCCTGTACATTTTTTCGGGATATAAGGTTGATGTACTGAATGAAGTTCCTGTTGGTGAGGGTTTTCTTTTTGTCGGGTGTAAAAAAAGCAATTCCTTCGTTGAGGGCATTGAGGTGATTCAGCAGTTTTTCTCTTTCGGTTGAGAGATCGTCTTTGGCTTTTTTCAGTTTATTGTAAATGCGAATAATCTGACTTCCGATTATACCCAGTTCATTTTCGGGAAAATGGGTGTTATGTTTCACCAGTTCGTTTTTTCCCGCTTTAACTGCAAAGTCTTTCAGTTTGGTAATGGCAACGGCAAGTTTGCCCGTAACCAGGTATAAAATGACGCCAATAAGTGCAAAAATGGATACGATAAAGATAATAAATGCCCGTTCGGCTTTCAGAAAGTTCTGAATCTGAACATTGTAAACCACTGCTGTTCGGATAAAATAACCGGGGTATTTTTTAGCGTAATAGTAGTATTCTTCGCTGGTGGTTTCCGACAAGCGGATGTTGGCTCCCTTTTTTTCCCGCAGCGCTTTTTCAATTTCGGGTCGGTTCAGGTGGTTTTCCATGTTTCTGAAATTTTCCACCGAACTGTCGTAAAGAACTTCACCGGTGTTTGAAATCATTGTAATCCGGATGTTCGGCTGGGGAAAAATTGCTTTCAGTTCATGTATGAGGCTGAAATCATTGTTTGCAGTGAGGTTGTTTTTTTCGGTAAATCGGTGGGTTATTTCCGTGAGGTTATCGAGTGTATTTTCCAGTTGAGCCGTGCGGTATTTCTTTTCACGCTGAAACTGAAAGGTGAGAATGGCCACCGTAAAAAGCACAAAAACAATGATGAAATAGAAAAAAATTTCGCCTCTGAATGATTTTTTTATCACAATGCCTTTGTTTTAATTTGTTGAAAATGTGATAGCTGCTACTTGTTTGTGCATTGTTGCGTTAGTTTTTGGTTGTTAAAACCGTTGTGAGGTTTTTATAGGATTTTACCAGACTTTCGTTCTGGTTCAGCATATTTTTTGTTTCGGAAAGGGTGTTTAGAAACAGCACCGAATTCCGTGTATTTACCTGTTTGGTTTTTATTCGTTTGATTTGTGCCACCTCCATATTTTCAAGCATTTCGGTTATTGTATTGTGTAGCTTAGCCAGGTTTTCAATTTCGTTAAACTTGTTGTTCTGAATGATTGAACGCGAAAGGGTGAAGAAACGGCTGACCTCTTTTTCCAGTCGTGTCAACTCTTCTTTTTGCGATTTTACAAAGGGTTTGTGGGAATTGCTTAAATGTTCGTACAACGGGGTAAGCAGCAGTGAAACCGCAGCAATCATTCTGAGCTGATAGTCTTTCAGCTCAACATAGTAGTGACCTGAATATGCACTGCTGTCAAATGCTGAAGCCGTTCTGAACACTTTATTTTTCACCTTCTCAAGGTTGTCGGTTAGTTCTGTTTTTAAATTTATGCAGTTTTTCATTTCGGTTAAATCTTCGGCAATAAAACCCGAAAGACCGAGCGTAAACAGATTTTCGGTTTGCATGAGTGTTTCGTTCAGATGGGTTTTGCATTTTTTCATAATTTTTTCCACTCCTTCGGTTTCTGCCGGGTCTTCCAAATCTTCTTCGGTTTCTTCACGGGATTTTTTCCAAAGAAATTTTTTTGAACGATAGGCCATAACACCTGCCAGAATGAAAAAAAAGAAAAGGGCAATTTTTCCGGTAGAAGAAATAAAAAAAGCACCGGCTGTGCCTGGAAGATGGTTGGAGATGAGAAAAAAGTTGAAGGGAAGCTTCATTTTTTTATGATTTGATGACGTCGTTTTTAAAACAATATCCGTAACCCGATTTCCCTCTGATATTTGCCCCGTACTTCTCAATTTTTTTCCGGAGCCGGGCGATGTTTACATCCACATTTCGCTCTGTTACAATCACATCGTTGTCCCAAATGCGGTTCAGAATTTCGTCGCGACTAATGTACTGATTCATGTTTTTCATCAGCAAAACCAGTATTTCAAACTCTTTTCGGGTAAGATTTACCGTTTTACCGCCAAGTGCAATTTCCTTTTGCTTTTGGTTTACCACTAGTTCTTCGAAAACCAGGTCAGTGGTTTCGGCGGTCTGTTGCAATCCTCTCTTCAAAATGACTTTAACCCGCGCAATAACTTCTTTAATGGAAAAGGGTTTTGAAATGTAATCGTCGGCTCCCACATTGAACCCTGTCAGCACATCATTCTCCTCGCTTTTTGCTGTAAGAAAAATGATGGGAATGTGCAGGTTTTTTTCTTTTCGAATGATATTTGCTGTTTTAAACCCGGAGATTCCACCCATCATCACGTCGAGTAAAATTAAATCAAATTTTTCCAGTGGCTTTTTCAGGGCTTCTTCGCCCGAGTGGGCAACATCAATATCAAACCCTTCACTTTCGAGGTTAAACTGCAATATTTCGCACAAATCTTTTTCGTCGTCAACAATCAGAATCTTTTTGGTTTCTTCCATGTTTCCTTATGCTTCCTGCGGTAAATTTAATGTAAAATAATTGTTTCTAAGTTATTAAAATCGAATAATGCATCGAAAATTTTTCAAAAAAAACAGGCATTTCAAACGGCAAAAACGCTTAGTATTGGTCATTTTTGGTTTTAAAAAGGTATAGTTCGGATAAAATTATTACAAAACGATGAATAAAATGTTAAAAGCGTTTAATATATATTTGTCACTTCTTGAAGAATTTAATAGATGAATAATGAATTTGAAAAACCTGGTGTTGCTTTTCTTTTTGTTTTTTTCGTTTAACCTTTTTGCTCAGGATGAATCCTTCGTTCCCTCAGGTAAACCATTTGCCACCATTTATGCCAATTTTCACCGGGGAATAACCGGTGGTGCAACCGATGAAGCAGCATTTGAGCTGGTGCGCGGATACATTGGATATGAATACCAATTCAGTCCGGAGTTTTACGCGAAAATAAATGTTGATGTGGGCAGTCCGGACGATTTATCGCCCATTTCAAAAATCAGGCGGTATGCCTATTTTAAAAACGCGTTTTTACGATATTCGCAGCAAAAACTTCAAATCGAATTCGGTTTAATTAGTCTGAAACAATTTAAACTTCAGGAAGATATATGGGAACGACGTTACCTGATGAAAACCATTGCCGACGAACACCGGCTTGGTTCCTCTGCCGACCTCGGAGTTAATTTTCATTACAGGTTCAGCGATATTTTAGACGCCGATTTAACCATGATGAATGGCGAGGGTTACAGCAGTCTGCAAATGGACGATGTTTTCAAATACAGCCTGGGTTCAACCGTCCGCATTCCACGCAATTTTACCTCGCGTATTGTTTATGATAATATGAACAACGAGGTTTCGGAAAGCACCTGGCTGTTTTTTTCTTCGTACGATTTCAGAAAAGTCTGGAACCTGGCCGGAGAGTTTGTTTACCGGCAAAACAACGGTTGGAAAGCCAATCACGATATTTATGCCTGGTCGTTTTACGGAAAATACAATCTGAATGAAAAATATCAGTTGTTTGCCCGGTACGACAGAATTGAATCGAACATACTGGAAGGCGAAACCCTGCCCTGGCGGTTGGCAAACGATGGCAGTGCGCTGGTTGCAGGCATTCAGTTCAGGCCGATTTCAAAAATTACCATGGCATTAAATTACCACGACTGGTACCCGTGGGCGGCCAACATGGAAGGCGGCGGTTTTATATTTCTCGATTTGGAAGTAAAAATGTAAGGTGCTTGCTATGAGTAAATTATTTGTAATTATTGGACTTCTTTTGTGGGTGTTTGCAGGCTGCCGGAAGAGCGACTACCTGATAGAAGGCAATACACAGTTCTTTCGCGACGACGGAAGCGGAACAGGTACAGTTACCTGGACAAAAGAAAACGAATACATTCTGGAAGGTTTTGTTTTTGTGAATGACGGCCAGGTATTAACTATTGAACCCGGAACTGTTGTGCGTTTTCGCAGCGGGCAGGCCGAAAATGCCAGCGCACTGATTGTGGCGCGGGGAGGCACACAAGATGACCCTATCATTTTTACTTCAGAAAATGACGATTTGCAGGGTTCGGTGGCCAGGAACGAACGCGGTTTGTGGGGCGGGCTTATTATTCTGGGAAATGCACCGCTGAATGTAAGCGAAGGAGAAGCCCGCATAGAGGGAATACCTTATTTTGAATCGCGTGGAAATTATGGCGGCGGCGATGAGGATGACGATTCCGGCGTCTTGCGTTACGTTTCCATCAGGCACGGAGGTACCAACATTGGTGAAGGCAATGAAATAAACGGACTCACCCTGGGTGGCGTGGGAAATAAAACCGAAATCGATTTTGTGGAGATCATTTCCAATGAAGATGACGGCGTAGAGATTTTCGGCGGGACTGTCAATCTGAAACATATGGTTGTGTCGGGTTGCGGCGACGATGCCTTCGACTATGACCTTGGTTGGAGTGGGAATGGTCAATTCTGGCTGGGCATTGAAAACGATTTTGTGGGCGACAACCTGATTGAAGCTGGCGGTGGAGTAAATCCGGTCATCGGATTTCCGCATTCGCGGCCAAATATTTACAATGCAACGCTGGTTGGCAACGGTGAAACAGGAAACGGAGCACTGGCTGTTTTCGAGCGGTTTGCCGGAGGAGTAGTTGCCAATTCGGTTTTTATGAATGATCCAAACGGGATTCTGCTTCAGGCAACGGGTGGTAATAACGACAGTTTCAGCCAATGGAAAAACGGCAAGCTCGAAATTCGCAATAATTTGTTTTACAATGTTTCTGTAACAAATGACCGGCCTATTTTTAAACTTACCGGTGTTTTTACCCCGGAAATGGAAAATGAATGGGCAGCAAATTTTTTCCAGTCGGGTAATGAAACCGGTAATCCGGGAATAGACATCGAGGAGGGAAATTATGTGCCAAATCCTAAAATTACCGGAACTTTAAGCAGTTATCCCAATTCCTGGTTTCAGCGGGTGGATTTTAAGGGTGCTTTTGGTGAAGACAACTGGATTGAAGGGTGGACGCTGCTTGCAGAATAAATTTCAGTTGAAAAATTTTTCAACGTTTTCCCACGATATGAGCTTGAAATTCTGGCTTTTCTTTTTCTTCCCGTCATAGTTAAACCCATCCTGAACTACCAGCATTCCTTTGGGAAAACCGGGAAGCGGAACAGAGGTGATTTCAATGCCATCGGTTTCTTCGGCACCGTCTGTTTTCCCATCAGTTATCCGAAAACTGCCAAGGTATGTGTTATTCCCCTGCCGTTCAAAAACAGCAAACGAGTAATTCCCCTGCGATGAGGCGACCAGGTATCCTTCTCCGTTGCCACTGTTGTAAATGGCCAGGCCTTCAATGTCGTATTTAATGTTTGGATTTTCTTCCGAACTGTTTTCAATGAATACGCCTTCATTCGGGCCGTTTGGTTCGGCATCGTATTTCCAGATACCGGCTTTTTCTTTTCCAATGTAGAGTATTCCGGTTTCATCGTCGGCCACCATTCCTTCGGTTTGGGTTTCCAGGTTAAACGACCGAACCAGCCTGGCATCAGCTTTTCCGTTGTTTTCAAACAACTCCCACTGCTCAACCTCACCGGATTTGGTATTCATAAAAGCATAAAAATTTCCCGAAATTCTGCTTTTATACATACAAAGTCCGTAAACTTCATCTTCCATTTCCGATTGAATGGTACGCGAATGAATGGAATCGAGTACACCGTTTTCCCGGATTGCAAGCAATGCAAGAGAATGGAGTGAGCGGTTACTGGCTGCAAGAATGTCAATTTGCGTTTTATTGACCGGAAAGCCATACCGCAGGTCGCAATTGTTCATTTTTCCGGCCGGGTAATAATTTAACTGTTGGCCATTGAGATTGTAGGTTGCCAGGCCCCCTTTTTTATCGGTGCCAATGATTACACTATTTTTTGGATTTTCGGGATGAATCCAGATGGCCGGGTCATCTGCAGCATCATCATTTTTCTTTTGCGGAACAGGAACCGTTTCTGCTTCGGCTGTTACCGTATTCGAAATGTGCAGTCCGGCGCCTCGTGATCCTTCACTGGAGCGGTTGCATGACTGGGAAAATATTAACAACCATCCTGTAAAAACAAAGAAACCCGGAGTGAACCGCTTCATGGTTACTTTATTTTGGCTGCCTTTTGGGTTACCAGAATAAAGTCGCGGTGAGCTTTTATCAGGTTTATGGCGTGCAACAACATATTTTTTGTTTCAGAAATAGTATTGAAGAACAGTACCGAATTTCTCGTGTTAATTTCCCGCGCTTTAATTCGTTTAATCTGTGCGATTTCCATTTTTTCCAGTTTTAACAGGATTTCGTCACGCAGTTTGATTAAATCGGTTACCTGATTGAATTTGTTTTGTTTTACCAGTTCTGTTGCAAAACTGAAAAACTTGTTTACTTCGGTTTTTAAGTTGGTAAACTCATCAATTTGAGGTTGAATAAATGGTTTGTGGTTGTTGTTTACGTGTTCGAAAAGCGGTTCAACCAAAAAGTTGAGTGAGTGGGCAAGCTCACGCTGGTAGTCAACCACCTGCACATAAAAGTGCCCGGAATCCACATTCTCTTCTATTTTGGAAATCGTATTCAGAACCCTGTTCTTTTGTTTTTTCGATTTTTTGTTCAGAGTATCTTTCAGGCTTAATGATTCTTTCAGGCCTAAGCGCTCTTCCTTTAAAAAATTCTCGATACTTTCTGAGTAAATTTTATTGGCCTGACTAATGGATCTGATTACCTGTTTTTTGCACTTTTCCATTACCTTTTCGGTTTCGTCTTTTTCGGTAATGGCATCATCGTCATCAGCAACGGCCATTTTGCTTCTTTTTTTGAAGAGCATGTGTGTGCGGATAACCATAAAAACAGCGATGGAAAGGAAGACAAGAATCATAATCATTCCACCGATGGAAATAATCCATGCAACAATTGCTGCAACCGAAAAAGCGATAATTGCGGTTAAAAACCATCCGCCGATAACGGCAAAAACACCGGAAATCCGGTAAACAGCGCTGTCGCGTCCCCAGGCTTTATCGGAAAGTGATGTTCCCATTGCTACCATAAAAGTCACATATGTAGTTGACAACGGTAATTTGTAAGACGTTCCAATTGCGATTAAAACGCTGGCTACCAGCAAGTTTACCGATGCTCTGATTTTGTCGAATGCCGGAGCGTCTGGTCCGGTTGCCACAACAGCGGCAGGCTCAAAACGCGATTGAATAGCCTGGGTTACCCTGGCAGGGATGATTTTATCGAGATTTTTTTGAAAACTGGTTGAGCTTCTTACAATTACCCGTGCAATTCTGCTCGAGTTAAATCGTTCTGTCCCTTCGCTTTGGCGGGCCAAATCAACCGAAGTATTTACAACCGATTGTGCTTTTTTCGAAAAAATGAGGGTTGCAATCATAATCAGTCCTGAAATCAAAAGCATAAAGGTTGGAGTACCCACTTTCCCTGCCAGCATTGCCATAGAAAACGAATCTGGCGAAGTTGCCCCGGCAGTAACCCATGCTTTAAACGAAGTGTAGCCGGCCAGCGGCACACCAATAAAGTTCACCAGGTCGTTTCCGGCAAAAGCCATGGCCAGCGCAAACGTTCCGATTAAAACGGTGAGTTTTAAAACTTTAATGTTGAACAGCCATTTGAGTAGCTGAATAATAACAACCCAGGCTACAAAACTGTAAAGCAGTAGTTTGCCCGTATGGGAAACAACCCAATCGCCCAGTTTTTCCCCGGTTGACATTTCAATTTCAGCAAAGGCTGAGCCGTCAATCCCCTTAATCAGGATAAAATAAGTGATTGCCGTTACTGCAGCGCCCCCAAACAACGAACCAAAATATTTCATGTTTTGGCGGTAGTTGAATGTAAAAATCAAGCGAGTAATGTATTGTACAATAGCACCTATGGTAAAGGCAATTAGCACCGACAGCAAAATTCCGGTGATAATGGCCAATGCTTTTTCTGAATTGATGTATTGCGATAATTCGCCGATTGTGCCTCCCAGCTGTTTAATTTTTACCAGTGAAACAGCTACAGCCGATCCGAGCAATTCGAACACAATGGATACCGTCGTGGATGTTGGCATTCCAAAGGTGTTGAACATGTCGAGCAGAATCACGTCGGTTATCATTACAGCCAGGAATATGACCATAATTTCGGAGAACACGAACATGCCCGGATGAAAAATGCCTTTTCGGGCAACCTCCATCATGCCACTTGAAAAGGTGGCACCAATTAAAACACCCAGTCCGGCCATGAGGAAAATCAGCCATTTGGGTGCTGCTTTCGAACCAAATGCAGAATTCAGAAAGTTTACTGCGTCGTTACTTACACCTACAACTAAATCGGAAATAGCCAGTGCGAAGAGGATGACAACAATGATAAGGTATATATTTTCCATTATCCAATAATTAGGGCCGGCAAATATAATTGCGAATTAAGTTCTTACAGGCGTCTAAAATATTAAAAAAATATTAACTATCCATCAAATTTTTATTAATGAACAGGTCAAAATATCACGATCATCGAAAATTGAATCAACTTGCAGCCTAATTATTAGATAATTAAAAAAATACGCCTGAAATGATGGCTGATTTTTTAATTTTGAACAGCAAAACAGCAAAAATGAAAACTTACTCTTCGAAACAGTTAACTCTTTATATATCCTTACTTCTGACAGTACTGGTAATAGTTATTTTGTTTCTTGCGTGGTGGTTTTCGTCAGGTGTTTTTGTTATTCTGGGGTTTGCTGGTGTATTTTTTCTTTTGTCCTATTTTTTTGTGAATTTCATCATCGACAAATACATTTCAGATAAAATAAGGCCGGTTTACAAAACGATAAAAGACCTTCCGTTAAGCGGAAAAAAGCTGGCCGAAAAATCATCCGATTCCAACAACCTGTTGTCAAATGTAAAGTTTGAAGTTGAGGAGTGGGCCAAAGCCCAGATGAAAGAGATTGAACGGTTGAAGGAGCTGAGCGCTACCGGAAAGATTTTGTGGGCAACGTTTCCCACGAGTTGAAAACACCGATTTTCAATATTCAGGGATACATTCTGACTTTGCTGGAAGGAGGACTGGAAGATCCGAAGATTAATATGCTCTACCTGAAACGCACTGAGAAAAGCATAGACCGCATGATTTCAATCGTTGAAGACCTGGAATCGATTAACAAGCTCGAATCGGGAGAGTTGCAGCTGAATATGGTGAGGTTCGATATTGTAAAAGTGGTGAAAGATGTTTTTGAAATGGAACAGTGGCAGGCGCAGGAGCGGGGAATTTTGCTTGAGATTGTAAATCTTCCGGCAAAACCGGTTTATGTGAAGGCTGACAGGAACCGTATTCTGGAAGTACTTACAAACCTTATTGTAAACGGTATTAAATACGGGAAAAAAGAAGGTTTTGTGCATGTGCTGTTTTACGACCTGGAAGAAACGATTATGATTGAAGTTACTGACAACGGCATTGGAATAGAAAAGAAAAATCTGCCCCGCATTTTCGAACGGTTTTACAGGGTCGACAAATCACGGTCTCGCGAACAGGGTGGTACCGGACTCGGACTTTCCATCGTAAAACATAT
>CAZCPH010000047.1:0-10139 GCA_964500105.1 uncultured Mariniphaga sp.
ATGAAGTTACACTTGCCGGAAACCTTTATTACCAAACCGGGGAACTTCCTTCGATGCAGAAAATCAGCGCCTTAAACCTTTTGCTCGAAGCTTCCCTGAAGAATGGCTTTACTGCCGGTTTTGAGCATCTTTCGGGAAACAGCTACGACAAAAACGACAAAAATTATGCGTTTAATCCGTTCTACGGAACCAACCACGCATTTAACGGCCACATGGATTATTTTTATGTGGGAAACCATATCAATTCGGTTGGTTTAAACGATGTTTACCTGAAATACAGTTACAAAAAGGAGAAAATCGGATTCACCGGACACCTGCATTATTTTGCCTCGGCCGGAAAAATTTCGGCAGATGCCAAAAACTATTTGGGAACAGAACTTGATTTAGGAATTTCGTATGCCGTTCAGCCCAATGCTTCGTTAAGTGCAGGCTGGTCGCTGATGTTTGCAGGCGAGAGTATGGAACTGCTTAAAGGTGGCGACCATACAGCCGGACAGCACTGGGGTTTTATCATGTTGTCGGTAACACCTACCTTTTTAAAACAGTAGTTTTTACCGGGTGAATTCAATACAATTGAATTCATTTTCGCATACCAAAAAGTGGAAGAATGTTTTAAATACATCTTCGGCTAAATCCTGTATATTTGCAGAAGAAATTCAATCGACATGAAACTATCTGAAAATAAAACATTGCACCTCCCGATTGTTGTAGAACAGGATGAAGATAATTTTTTTATTGTGAGTTGTCCGGTATTTAAAGGCTGCCATTCTTACGGAAAAACAATTGATGAAGCACTGGAAAATATCAGGGAAGTTATTGAAATGTGCATAGATGAGGAGAAAGAAAAAACAATGGAAATGAATCGTTTTGTGGGTTTCAGGGAAATGCAATTCTCTATTCAACCCACATCGATATAATCCATTAAGAATGCCACAATTACCCGTAATATCCGGAAAAGATTTTATTAAACTCCTCATATCTAATGGCTTCTCTATTGTCAGGATAAATGGTTCTCATCACCGTTTAAGACATCCCGATGGCAGAGTTACCACAATTCCCGTTCATAAAAATCAGGATTCACCAAAAGGTTTAATCCGAAAAATTATCCGCGAAGATTTGGAATTTGACCTGAATGAGTTTCTGGAGATGTGGAATAAGCATAAATAATCGATTACGAATTATATCTCCCTGACCGGCACCTGCTCAAAATACTTTTTAAACATCGAAAAACGCTGCGATTTGGATTGCGTGCGTTTTTGCCGGATGAATTCAAACCGAAGCGGTGAATGTTGTTCCAGCTTTTGCAGGTAATCTTCTGAATAGGAATCCGGATTTAATCCAACCGATTCAATGACCATCGTTTCAATGCTGCGGTTCATCAGGCGCAGCATGGTTTCCATTTCGGTTCCTTTAAAACAATGGAGCTCTTCCATGGCTTTTCGACCAAAATGAATGGTACGGTTAACAAAAGCCCCCAAATCAGGCGTTCCGTCAAGGCACGAAAAAAGCGTTTTGGTGTTGCTTTCTGTATCTTCCTTTACATCCTGAATATCGTCGAGCAGTTGCAGGTAAATGCCGTAACCGAACAGCGCCTGTTCCTGCTCATCAGTAAGTCGGCCTGCAACCAGGTACCCGTCGGCCAGCACCGAAGCACCACCTTTTTCGAAGCAGATTTTCTGCACTTCCGACTCATTCAGTCCGTTGCAGTTAATCAGGTTCAGGCTGTGCGTTTGTCCCTGCTGAATGGCATATAAACTTTCGTAAACTTTGGGAAATTCATTTCGCGGAAACTGGTCCTCGAACATGCCAACCAGCCTGAACAGTTGCGATTCCGTTTCGCTTTCCGGTTCCACTTTTTCACCTTGCAAACGCCGGTTGAACCTCCGGCTGAACTCTTGCTTTTCAGCACCGGAAATATTCGGGTCGTCGAGTAAATTGTCACTGTAAGGGTAAATCATGCTGTAGGCAAAAACCGAAGGAGTTATTTCAACCGGAAGCCCCATCATCAACTGCAAACCATTCATTATCCACACATTGCGCATTCCCTGATAGATATTCCCGGGTGATAAATCCGGGCCAAACATGCGCGCCTTATAGAAAAAATCTTTGGAAACGTTTTTAAAATCGTCGGAAAGAATGATGGCAAACTGGTCGGTTTCAAAATCGAAAACATTCTGCAGGAATGCCCTGAATACCGGAAAAAACGACTGACCCGGGTCACCTTTCCTCAATGCCTGCCTGTTTTTCTTCGACTGAAAACTTTTTACTTTCTCCTGGAAAGCATTAAAATTAGCTTCTCTTGCATTTTGTTCGTCTGCAGTATAGCTTCGGCTGAATTCCGGCAATTGTTCAGAACTCTCTTCCCAAATTCCGGCAAAATGATTGATGTATGATTCCACAGGCAGCATAAGTCCGATTTTAGAAATCTAAAATTAAACAAGAAATACTAATAACTGAAGTTTTTTAGATAACCTGCGGTATTCTGACGGTAAACGAAGGATGAAGGGAGGAAAACTCCAACAGACAAAAATCAAAATCCTCTGGTGGAGTCCTTCGGACAAATAAATCACAAACTCCAATCGACCAAAATTCAAAAAAAGTGACTGTTTGATATTTGAGGATTGTTATTTGGAATTTCTGTCACGCTATATTGGTGTAAACCGCCTGTACGTCGTCGTCTTCGTCGAGTTTATCCAGCAGTTTTTCAATCTCTTCCAGCTGTTCTTCCGAGAACTCAACCGGGTCGTTGGGGAAGCGTTTCAGAACCGCTTTTTGCACATCGATTTTCAGGTTTTCCAGTGCATGGTTTAAATCGCCAAAGCTGGTGTAATCGCCATAAGCGTAAACCACGCCATCGTTTTCTTCAATTTCCTCCAGGCCGGCATCAATGAGTTCCAGTTCCAGCTCTTCCAGATCCATTCCTTCCTGCTTTTCAAACTCAAAAACAGCTTTGTGAGAAAACATAAACTCCAGTGAACCGGAGGGCACTAGTCCGCCGCCCACTTTGTTAAAATAGCTTTTTACGTTTGCCACGGTGCGTGTGGTATTGTCGGTGGCACATTCCACAAAAACCAGGACGCCATGAGGTCCTTTTCCTTCGTAATTTACTTCAGTAAAATCGGCGGCATCTTTTCCGCTGGCCCGTTTAATGGCTGCGTCGATATTGGTTTTGGGCATGTTTTGCGCCTTGGCATTCAGAATTGCAGTGCGAAGCGCGGCATTCAAATCGGGGTCGGGACCGCTAACTTTGGCTGCAATGGTTATTTTCTTCGCCAGTTTTGGAAATGTGCGCGACATTTTGTCCCAACGTTTCTCTTTGGCCGCTCTGCGGTATTCAAATGCTCTTCCCATGTGTAAAAGTTTTGCGATTTAAAATTTTCGCGAAAATAAAATTTGAAATTGAGATAATTGCTATCGGGGTATAAAAAACTGCAAATTTTTGTATCGCTGAAAAAGGGAACCGTTCTTTCAAAAAAGAGAACGGTTCCTTTTCCGCAAAAATAACCTCAGTCTTTAATTTTTTTAGGTTTGCACACCTTTTCTTCCTTTTTCACCCGGGCTCTGCACTTCTTGCACTCATATTTCGGATTTTCCTTGTCTTTGAACTCTTTTTTCTTACATGCTGTCTTTGTCATCCCTTTATTTAAAATTGTTGTTCCCGGTGTACAAGAACAACATGCACAGGAAAATTGTTCCGCAGGTAAGCCGCCAGCTTTTCGGCAGCATACACCGAACGGTGCTGCCCGCCGGTGCATCCAAAACTAACCGAAAGATGGCTGAACCCGCGCTCCAGGTAATTTTTTACCGACTGTTCCACCAGCGCTTTCACCGGTTTCAGAAACAGTTTCATTTCCGAATTTTGCTCGATGAACTGCTGCACTTTCAAATCTTTACCTGTTAGGTTTTTGTACTCGGTATACCTTCCCGGGTTGTTCAGCGCCCGGCAGTCGAACACAAAACCTCCCCCATTCCCCGACGGATCGGAAGGAATCCCTTTTTTATACGAAAAACTGGTGACACGAACAGTTAAATTGCTGTGTACCTGACCAATTTCTTTCAGCGTTTCAGACTTTGTTAAAAGATGCAGCACATTTACCAGCTCCGGAAGTTCAACAGGTAAATTCAATTCGGGCAGCAAATTCTGCAAATTGTTTATGGCAAACGGAATACTTTTCAGAAAATGCTCTTTTTTCTCATAAAACCCGCGAAAACCATAAGCGCCCATCGCCTGCATGATACGAATAAGCACAAACCCGTTAAAATAGGACGTGAATTCCGATTCGTTCACCGGAATGTAGTTCTTTAGTTCGTTCATGTAAAAACGAAAAAGCTGCGAGCGGATTTCCTGCGGAATATCTGCCTTGCCGTCATAAAGCAGCGAAGCCAGGTCGTATTGCAACGCGCCGCGGCGGCCTCCCTGATAGTCAATAAAATGAACTTTGCCGTCTTTCAGCATCACATTGCGCGACTGGAAATCGCGGTAAAGGAAATAATCAGATGGCGCTGACAGCAGGTAATCACTAAAAGCCTGAAAATCATCTTCCAGAGCCTGTTCGTCGAAAGGAATTTTCGCCAGCTTCAGAAAATAATATTTGAAGTAATTCAGGTCCCACATCATCGACTGTTTGTCGAATGCTTCGCGCGGATAACAAACCGAATAATCCATATCTTTGCCCGCCACAATCTGAATCCGGGGCAACACTTTCAGCACCTTACGGTACTCAGCCACAATGGTTTCAGAAAAGCCTTCCGATTCGCGGGTTTCGGATAGAAAATCGAACAAGGTAACATTGCCGAAATCTTCGAGCAGGTATTTTTTCAAGTCCGAACTCACGGCAAAAATCTCCGGAACTGGCAACCCTTTCCTCCTGAAATGGTTGGTAAACGAGAGGAATGCCGTATTTTCCTTTACATCGGCATTAAAGGCTCCGATAACCGAACGGTTGCTGTTTTTGAGCCGGCAGTATTCACGGTAAGATCCCGATGGCGGCAACATGGTAAATGTTTCCACTTTCTCCTGAAACTGATGTTCAAACAGCTCAATTATTTCATTTTTAACTTCGTTTTTCAAAACTATGCTGGTTAAAATATTAAACGTATTTTTATGCTCAATTCAAAAAGCATGAATAAAACTAAAGCCAAAAGTATCTATTTTTTGAGGATACTCCGAATTTTTTTCGTGTTGTGGGGCATCTTCTGCTTAGCGGTTGTGGCGATTGCCTTCACTACCCTGCCCTTTTGGGGAATTCACTGGCTGGGCACCAGCAAAGCTGAACTGAAATGGCAACCCGAAACCATTGTTTTACTGGGCGGTGGCGGAATGCCCAGCGAAAGCAACCTGATGCGTGGCTGGTTTGCTGCACAGGCTGCCATCAGTTTTCCCGAAGCCAGTCTGCTGATTGCCATGCCGGGAGATGTAACCGACAGCCTGAGTACTCCGAAGATCATGAAAAAGGAATTGGTTTTACGCGGTGTCAACCCTCAAAAAATTCGTTTTGAAAATATCGGCACCAACACCCGCGCCCAGGCACTGAATTGTGAAAAAATGCTCGACACGTCGCAGGCTGTATTACTGATTACATCGCCTGATCACATGCGCCGTGCTGTACTTTGCTTTCAGAAAGTTGGTTTCGAAAAAGTCAATGCCCTGCCCGCTTTCGAAAATGCCACCGAAGCCAATCTTACTTTCAGCGACGATGAGCTGGGAGGCCGAAAAACAGTGGCGCCAGACGTCGGCCAAAGCATTCAGGTACGCTACCAGGTTTGGAACCATTTAAAGTATGAAATAGCATTCGCCAGAGAGATAATGGCTTTGGCTTATTACAAAGTTCGCGGCTGGATATAAAAAAACCGGCTGAAAATTCAAACCGGTCTCTTTTCTTGAAAAAATACTTCTAAATCATCTCCTTCATCGCCTTGTAAGCTTTATCGCCGTAAACAATTGACGGTCCGCCACCCATAACCACAGCTACACCAATGGTTTCCACTATTTCTTCCTGTGTTGCACCGGTATCAAGCGCTGCTTTTACGTGGCAGGCAATACAGCCTTCGCAACGGATTGTTATGGCAATTCCCAATGCAATCAGTTCTTTTTGCTTCGCGGTCAGCGCTTTATCTTCTGCTGTAGCGTGATGCATGGTACCAAAACCTTTTGCTATTTCCGGATTCTCTTTCGAAAGTGTTCCAATAAAATCATAAACTGATTTCGCCTGTTCTGAATAGTTACTCATATTTTTCTCCTTTTAAGTAAATTAAATTAAACAATAGTTCAAAATTAATTAATATAAAAATTTAACTAACTGACAATAATCAATAAAATTGATGCTTAAAAACAGAAAAAAATTAAAATTTATCTTGTTGCGAATTTTATTGGCTGTCGTTAAAACATTTATAATTTTGAATGAGCAAAAAAGAGCCAATATGGAACGATTTCTCAACACAAACTGGAACCTCAGTAAACCAAAAATGAAGCGGATAGATGGTTACAGCAATTCCAATTTTAAAGTAGAGAATGGTGGGGAAAAGTATATTCTTAAAGTTTATCCCTTCGAAAAAACCAGAACCGATTGGACAGAGGCTGAAAACAAAATTCTGCTTTGGCTCAGCAAAAAAGCGCCAAACAGGTTTCCCGTGCCACAAAAAACATTAAAGGGCAAAACAGTTGCCATCGATGCTGAAAACAAAAAAGTTTGCAGGCTTCTTTCCTGGCTCGAAGGTGAATTCCTTTCTGACGTTCCGCAGACTCCCGAACTGTTCCAATCTTTTGGAGAATTTTTGGCCGAAATGGATGCGACGTTGCAAAACTACCACGATTACGTCATCGAAGCACGCCAGTCCGAATGGGATTTGCAGCATTTCATTCAGGTGGCATCCGAAAAAATGCATTGCATTTCAAATTCTTCCGACCGGAAACTGGTTAACTACTTTTTGCTGCAACACCGCGAAAATGTGCTGCCGGTGCTCCACAAACTGCGAAAATCCATCATTCACGGCGATGCCAACGACAGGAACGTACTGGTGCAAAAAGGAATGGTTTCAGGAATCATTGATTTTGGCGACATGTGTTTTTCACAGCTTATCAACGAGCTGGCCATCGGGATCACTTATGCAATCATGGCAAAAGAAAATCCCGTGGAATGGGCTTGTCATATCATTTCAGGGTATCACAAAAAACTGCCGCTGCAAAAAAGCGAAATTGAACTGCTTTACTGGCTCATTGCTGCCCGGCTTTGCATGAGTGTTTGTCATTCGGCATCGGAAAAGTTACGGCAGCCGGAAAATGAATACATCACCATTAGCGAAAAACCGGCGTGGGAACTGTTGCAAAAATGGGTGCAGGTAAACCCGGTGATTGCCCGAAACCATTTTCTTAAAGCCGCTGAATTTTCTGTTCTAACCGAAAAAACGGAAAACGAAATTAAATCAGAACGGTTGAAATCTGTCAGCTCCATTTTTTCCGTCAGTTATAAAAAGCCAATTTACATGGAGCGGGCCGCTTTTCAGTATATGTTCGACAAGTACGGCAACAGCTACCTCGACGCTTACAACAACATTCCACATGTGGGCCATTCCCATCCACGGGTGGTGGAAGCCGGGCAAAAACAGATGGCACGGCTCAACACCAACACCCGCTATTTGTATAATGAATTGAATCGTTACACAGCACATTTACTGAAATATTTTCCAAAACCACTTTCCAAAGTTTTTTTGGTGAACTCAGGAAGTGCTGCTACCGATTTGGCCATCCGGCTGGCCCGGAATTTTACCGGACGAAAAAAAATTGCAGTGGTGGAACACGGTTATCACGGCAACACGCAGGCCGGCATCGAAATCAGCCACTACAAATTCAGCGGAAAAGGCGGTGCCGGAGCTTCAGAAAATGTGGTTTGCCTGCCCATTCCCGACAGTTTTCGCGGAGAATTCAGGTTTGAAAATGCCGGAGTTTCCTTTGCAAAACAGGCGATTCAGCAAATTCAAAACGAAAAAGAAAAACCGGCTGCATTTATTGCCGAACCCATAGTAGGTTGCGGCGGTCAGGTACCGCTGGCAAAAGGCTATTTAAAAGAAATATATAAAGAAATCAGAAGGCAATGCGGCGTTTGCATTTCCGACGAAGTGCAAACCGGTTTTGGCCGGCTGGGCCAATTTTTCTGGGGGTTTGAAATGCACGGCGTCTTTCCCGACATTGTCATTCTTGGAAAACCCATGGGAAACGGTCATCCGATGGGGGCCGTAGTAACCACTAACGAAATTGCTGACGCTTTTAACAACGGCATGGAGTTTTTCAGCTCGTTTGGCGGCAACCCGGTGTCGTGTGCCATTGGCGATGCTGTTCTGAATGTGCTGGAAGAAGAACAATTGCAACAAAACGCAAAAACCGTTGGCGATTATTATTTGCAGGAACTAACCAGGCTTCAGCAAAAATTCGAGTGCATTGGCGATGTGCGCGGCTCAGGACTGTTTATTGGTTTTGAGTTTGTAAAAGACCGCATAACTTTGGAACCTGACACCGAACTGGCCCGGAAAATTAAAAACCAACTGCGCGAAAAGTTTATCCTCGTCAGCACCGACGGCCCGTTCGACAATATCATCAAATCGAAACCACCGTTGTGCTTTTCAGAAGAAAATGTGGATGAAGTTATTTTTGCTATTGAAAAAATTTTGATAGAAAATAATGTAAAATAAGCTGTTCTCACCGATACATCATTTGCATCAAACCAACGAAACCTCTATTTTTACAACACTAAAAAATGAACCTTATGCTATCCGCTTTTAATCAGCTCAAATCCCAACTCGAGGGCGACCTGTTCACCGACAACGTGCAACGGGTACTTTATTCCACCGATGCATCGCAGTACAAAGAATTGCCACTGGCTGTTACCCGTCCGAAAAACAAGGAAGATATTCAGAAAATTATTGCATTTGCACGCCAAAACGGCACATCGGTTATTCCGCGGGGAGGAGGCACTTCGCTGGCAGGTCAGGTAGTGGGGCCCGGAATTGTGGCGGACATGTCGAAATACATGAACAAAATTCTGGAACTGAATGTGGATGAGCATTATGTGATTGTGGAGCCCGGCGTTGTGCTGGCCGAACTCAACCAGGCTCTGGCTCAGCACGGACTGCAATTCGGACCGGAAACATCAACCGCCAACCGCTGTGTAATCGGTGGCATGCTGGGAAACAACTCCTGCGGATTACATTCACTGATTTACGGCAGCGTTCGCGAACATATTCTGGAAGTTGATGCCATTCTTTCCGACGGCTCGGAAACCACTTTCAAACCGCTTACCAAAGCAGAATTTCAACAAAAACTGAACGGAAATCCCAACCAACTGGAGAAAGCCATCTACCAGAATATTTTCGAAATCCTTTCCAGGCAGGAAAACCAAAAGGAAATCCGCGAAAAATTCCCCGACCCGAAACTTACGCGTCGGAACATGGGCTATGCCATAGACGTTTTGCTCAATTCAGAAGTTTTTACAGAAAACGGCCCGCAATTCAATTTCTGCAAATTGCTCGCCGGTTCTGAAGGCACGCTGGCATTTTCGCACCGCATTAAGCTGAATCTGATACCCCTTCCGCCCAAACACAAAGGATTGGTTTGCGCCCATTTTGAAACGCTGGAAGAATCGCTCAAAGGAAATTTAATCGCGCTGAAACACGGTCCGGGTGCCATTGAGTTGATGGACGACACAGTAATGCAGGCGGCCAAACAAAACATAGAGCAAAACAAAAACCGGTTTTTCGTAAAAGGTGACCCCGGCGCCATGCTGATGATTGAATTTGCCTGTGAAACCGAAACAGAACTGAACGCAAAGGCCGCCGCGCTGGAAACCGATTTGCGTGCTGCCGGTCTGGGTTACCACTACCCTCTGGTTACCGGCGCCGATAAAATCAAACGGGTTTGGGCGCTCCGCACAGCCGGACTAGGGTTACTGGCCAACATTCCCGGCGACCGAAAAGGCGTTCCGGGAATTGAAGACACGGCAGTTGCTCCTGAATATTTACCCGATTACATTGCCGATTTCAAAAAAGTGCTGGCAAAACTGGGGCTTTCCAGCGTTTACTACGCCCACATTGCCACCGGCGAAATCCACTTCCGCCCACTCATCAATTTTAAAGACCCGGAAGACGTA
>CAZCPH010000047.1:10149-13118 GCA_964500105.1 uncultured Mariniphaga sp.
TGATGACCGAAACCGCTGCGCTGGTAAAAAAATACCGCGGCTCCATGAGCGGCGAGCATGGTGACGGGCGTGTGCGCGGAAAGTTTATTCCCTACATGCTGGGCGAACACAACTACAAATTGCTGAAAAGCCTGAAAAAAGCGTGGGACCCCGAAAATATTCTGAATCCCGGAAAAATTGTGGACACACCGCCCATAACGGAAAGCCTGCGCGTAATTCCGGGAAAACCCACACCCGACTATGATTCGGTTTTCAATTTTTCGAGATACAACGGCTATTTCAGAAGCATTGAAAAATGCAACGGTTCGGGCGATTGCCGCAAAAGTGAAGTGATTGACGGAACCATGTGCCCCACATTTATGGCTACCCGCGACGAAGACAAAACCACCCGCGGGCGGGCCAATATTCTGCGGGAATTTCTCTATTCAAGCGAAAAGAAAAATCCTTTCGATCATCAGGAAATTTACGACATCCTGGATTTGTGTATTTCGTGCAAAGCCTGTAAGGCCGAATGCCCGTCGAATGTGGATATGGCCAAGCTGAAAGCCGAATTTATGCAGCATTATTACGACATTCATGGAATTCCGTTGCGTTCGAGACTGGTTGCCTATCTTCCAAGGCTCAATCCGCTGGCCATGCTGGTTCGGCCGATTTCCAATTTTGCAATGAAAACACCGGTTTTCAAAAAAATGATTGGTATTGAAACGCGGCGAAATCTGCCGTCACTTTCAAAAATTACACTGAACCGGTGGACCAATCACGGAATTCCTGTGCCGGAAACTGCCGCAAAAGGAAAAGTTTATTTGTTTAACGACGAGTTTACCAACTTCAATGAAAGTGATATCGGAATTAAAGCCATTTTGCTTTTAACCAAACTGGGTTACGAAGTAAAAATACCGGTGCATAAAGAGAGTGGTCGCACGTTCCTTTCCAAAGGACTGGTGCGTACATCCAAAAAAATTGCCACCGAAAATGTAAATCTGCTAAAAGAAATTATTACGGAAGAAACCCCGCTAATTGGCATCGAACCTTCGGCTATTCTGGCATTTCGCGACGAATACCCGGAGCTGGTGGAAAAAGATTTGCAGCCAGAAGCTGAAAAGCTGGGACAGAACGCCCTGCTTTTTGAGGAATTTATTTCGGCGGAAATTGAAAAAGGGAATATTACGGAAAAGCTGTTCACTTCAGAAGAAAAACAAATTCTGCTGCACGGACATTGCCAGCAAAAAGCGGTAGCCAGCACCGAACCCACAAAAACGATGCTTTCGCTGCCCAGAAATTATTCGGTGAAAGAAATTCCATCGGGTTGCTGTGGCATGGCCGGCTCGTTCGGGTACGAAAAAGAGCATTACGAGTTGTCGATGAAAATTGGTGAAATGGTTTTGTTTCCTGCCGTTCGCGAAGCTGAAGAAAAAGTTGTCATTTCGGCTCCGGGAACCTCGTGCCGCCACCAGATTAAAGACGGTACAGGAAAATCGGCCAAGCATCCGGTAGAAATTCTTTACGAAGCGCTGGCGTAAAGAGGCAGTTACTCAGTTTTATAAAACATTCCCCCGCAACTTTTGCAAAAGGCACAATGTTGACCTCGGTGTGTTCATTACTCTTCCTGTTATGATTTCCGGAAATTTTTGTCCGAATACCCAAAGCAAAAATGTGCTATTCTGCAAACAACAAACTATTCAGGTTTTACATCCGGTCGGTAATTTTTTTCAATAAAACCAACCCAATTGCTTCCATTCTTCAGAAAGGAACAAAAATCCAAAACAAACACACCCAAACAACTATTTTCAGCGTCTCAAACTTTTACCTAGAATGAAACAATTTTCCCAAAACAGGACACTTTACCTATTGGTTTTTTCTACAAAAAGCCGGAAATTGATATTCTGAAAAAATGGCATGATTTTCACTTATTGCCAGGCAGATAAATTGAGTATAAAAAACAAACTTATGGCGGACACTTTACCAAATGAAACCTACATGACAATTTTTTGACACCCACGAGAATGAAAATTGGGTGCGATGCGGACGACACCATTTTATTGAGGATTCGTAATTTAGTTCTGGCATAAGCCACATAACTAAAAAAACGATAAAGATGGAAACACCGCAAGTAAGTTTTAAACAAGTCGTATCTCGCGGATGCGGGCTTGATGTACACAAGAAAGCGGTAGTAGCTACCATTGACGGTGAAGGGTTAAAAAAACAAACCCGGGAATTTGGCACCGTCACGAGTTCTTTGAAAGAATTGAGAGATTGGTTATTGGAGAATGGGATTACGCACGTGGCTATGGAGAGCACAGGCGTATTCTGGAAGCCTGTTTACAATATTTTGGAACCGGCTGGCATAACGGTTTGGGTTGTGAATGCCGCCCACGTGAAATACGTTCCGGGACATAAGACCGACAAAAAAGACAGTGCATGGTTATGTAAGCTGCTGTTGGCCGGGCTGCTCAAGCCGAGTTATATTCCGGCAAAAGAGCAGCGGGAATTACGCGATTTAACGCGCTACCGGACAAAATTAATACAAAGCAATGCCTCGAACAAAAACCGGATTATCCGGATTTTAGAGGATGCCAACATCAAGTTATCGAGTGTATTGAGTTCCACAAACGGGGCGGTAGGCACAAAGTTGATAGACAAAATCTGTGACGGAGAGGAAATCACCATGCAGGATGTGGATGAAGTTTATCACAAAAAACTGGCGGCGACCAAAGAAGAAATCTACGAAGCATGCCAGGGGTTTATTACCGAACACCATGTGTATATGCTTCAAATCATCCGCCAGGAAATTGCCGGTACACAGCAAACCATCGAAAGCCTGACCCAACGGATAAAAGAAGTTTTGTCGCCTTACGAAAATGCATTGGAGCTGCTCACAAAGGTTCCGGGCATTAGTTCCAAAAGTGTTGAAGACCTTGTAGCCGAAATCGGGTTGGACATGGGTGTTTTTCCAACAGAGAAACATTTAG
>CAZCPH010000048.1:0-6735 GCA_964500105.1 uncultured Mariniphaga sp.
AATGAACAGTCAATGGTTTTGAAAGTAACCGAACTGGAGCAGGGAGATGCCCGTGCTGCGTACAAACCGTTGTACATGGATTTCAGACGATACAAGAGACTGAAACTGGAAGTGCACGCTGAAGAAATGCCCGATTATCCGCTGAATGACGACGAACTGCACTTTTTTATCCGATTGGGTTCCGATTATAATTTCAACTATTATGAATACGAGATACCGCTGAAGTTGACTCCACCAGGCAGGTACAACGGCGAAATTGAATCAGACCGGTATGCAGTCTGGCCCGATGAGAACAGGCTGGATATTCCGTTGGAAATTTTTACCAACCTGAAACTCGACCGCAATGCAGATATGCGTGCGGCAGGTTCGCAAATTGGTATTCAGGATATTTATGAAGGGGTCCATCGGGGTTGGAATAAAGATAAAAACAGGATTCGAATAAAAGGTAGCCCGAACCTCGGAAATGTTCAGGTGGTGATGATGGGTATTCGCCATAAAAAAGGTGGGCTGAATACCGGTCCCAAAGCTGTGGAGGTTTGGGTAAACGAAATGCGGCTTTCCGATTTTGATGAAAGCGGCGGATGGGCTGCCAATGCCCGTGCCACTGCCCGTCTGGCTGATTTGGGAAGTGTTACAGTAGCCGGGCGAACCCGTTCTGCCGGTTTTGGAAGCATTAGCCAGAACATCAACAGCCGGGCGCTGGAAGATCTGAACGAGATTGATGTGGCTACCTCCGTTGATTTGGGGCGGTTTTTTCCTGAGAAAGCGGGTGTTCGCCTGCCAATGTATTACGGTTATTCGCGCAGTGTGAGAAATCCGCAGTACAATCCGCTTGACCCCGATATTGAACTTGACAAATCATTGGAACGGGCTGAGACACAGCAAATCCGAGATTCAATCAAACATATTTCGCAAGATCTGGTTGAACGTAAAAGTCTTAATTTCACCAACGTGAGGGTTGAACCGCAACGCGAACAAACCAAGGCGCGGGTTTACGATCCGGAGAATTTTGCAGTTTCCTATTCCTACAACGAAATTTTCAGGCGAAATGTAAATACCGAATACAACCTTGACAAAACCTATCGGGGAATGTTTTCTTACAATTACAGCGCCAGGCCAACCCTTGTTGAGCCGTTTAATAAAGTGAAACTGTTGCAGAAAGGACCGCTTAAGCTCATTGGCGATTTCAATTTTTATCCGTTGCCAACGCAGGTTTCTTACCGGACTGATCTCTCGCGGCGTTACCACGAAATTCAAACCCGGAATATTACCAATCCGCAGTTTGTGCTTCCGGCAACCTACGAAAAAGATTTTCTTTGGAACCGGTTTTTCGATTTGCGTTACGACCTTACCCGTTCTATAAAATTCGACTTTTCTTCGCGCGCAACTTCGCGTATTGATGAACCGGAAGGGCGTATTAACCGCGACATGGACGAGTACCAGATGCTGAAAGATTCCATTATGACCAACCTGTGGAATTTGGGAAGGCCAACGCTGTACAATCATAACGTGAACATTTCCTATACTCTTCCCATCAATCGGATTCAAATGCTGAATTTTATTTCTTCAACTGTACGTTACCAGGGAACTTACGACTGGCAGGCCGGACCGATTACTGCAGATACAATACGTTTGGGGAACCGGGTACAAAACTCCAGGAATATTCAGCTTACAGGAAATGTGAATCTGCAAAGTTTGTATAATAAAGTTCCTTACTTTCAGGAACTTAACCAGAAATTCAGGCGAACCGGCGGCAGCCGTTACAGTTTGAACCGGCAGTCGAGTGGCGGCAGGGCACAACAACAGCAGCAGCAGCAACCAGAACGTAAGGTGGAACAAACATATAACGGAAATTTCAATGTGCGGCCCAATCAACCCCAGACTATTGTGCATAAGCTGAACACCAGAAAAATTCGTATAACTGCCACTCGTGAAGATGGAGAACCTGTAAGGGGCAGAACCAACATTGTGGATGCCAACACAGCAGAATTCATAGCTTTGGCCGACAGCGGACAGGTACAGGTTACCGTAAGTGGTGTGCCGGGAGACCAAACACTGCTGAAGGATATTATTGACGTAACAACCCGTATGCTCATTGGCGTGCGGACCATTTCTCTAAATTACAGCATTAACGGAGGTACTGTTCTTCCCGGATATTTACCAGAGCCCCGTTTGTTTGGCGCCGGCGCATATTATCCCGAAGATGAGTTGTTCGGAAGAAACCTGCCCGGCAGTTTTGCACCCGGATTTCCGTTTCTTGCAGGCTGGCAGGATTACAATTTTGCCCGTCGTGCGGCTGAAAATGGCTGGGTAACAACTGACTCTACCCTGAACATGCCGTACCTCTTTACCCGGAACGAAAGGTTTAGCCTGCGTACAACCATAGAACCACTGCCCGATTTGCGTATTGACGTAACGGCCGACCGTTCAATTTCGAAAAATATCAGCGAATTTTACAACTATAACCCTTCTTCCGGAGCCTTTAATGCCAACAGTTTTTCCGAAACCGGAAACTTTAGCATGTCAACTTTAACGTGGGGAACAGCATTTTTTGCCATGGGAAAAGAAGAGGTCCATCAGAGTGAAGCATTTGAAAACTTTAAAGAATACAGGCAAATTATTGCTCAGCGGTTGGCTGGCCGCCGTAATCCAAACAACGGGTATGGCTACAATCCGGGTGCACCAAACCAGGATCATCCCGGATATCCCGATGGTTACGGGCCCAATTCGGTAGAAGTTATGGTTCCTGCATTTTTGGCGGCATATCAGGGAAAAGATCCCGAAACGGTTTCGCTGAACCTTTTCCCGTCAATCAGGTTCATCCGGCCAAACTGGAGGATTCAGTATGAAGGAATGGTGTCAAAAATTCCCGGGCTGAACCGTATCATGCAATCGCTGAACTTTACACACGCCTATCGTTCGAGCTACAATGTGGGATCGTTTATTACCAATCTGAATTACATGGAAGAGGCAGATGGTTTCAGTTATGTACGCGACATCGCCAACAACTTTATTACACCATACGATTTTAATTCGGTGAGCATAACCGAAACATTCAGCCCGCTGATTAACATGGATATTATGTGGCATAACGACCTGACCACACGGGGCGAAATCAAACGATCACGCAACCTTACCCTGTCGTTTGCCAACAACCAGTTATCCGAAATTCTCAGCGACGAATATACCGTTGGTGTTGGCTATCGTTTTACGCAAATGGATTTAATTATTAAAACCAAGAATTCGCAACAAGCCTATTCAAACGACCTGAACCTTCGGGCCGATATTTCTTACCGGAAAAACAAAACCGTGCTGCGTAAAATTGTGGAAAACGATGATCAGATAACTGCCGGTCAGAGTGCATTTACCATTAAAACTACAGCAGATTATATGTTGAGCGACCGGTTTCAGTTGCGGGTCTTTTTCGATAAAGTCTTGAATAATCCGTTTACCCAGCTTTCCTTCCCCACTTCAAATACAAATCTTGGAGTAAGTTTCCGGTTTACGTTGGCACAATAAAAAGGAAATCTTAATTTTGGGTTCATTTTTTAAGAACCAAAATGGATTTTAGTTTACTGAATTTGAATACTCCGCTGGAAATAATCAACCAGGGAATGAAGGAAAGCCTCATTGGCAATCTGGGCATTGAAGTAACCAAAACCGGAGATGGCATGGTTGAGGGGTTTCTGCTTCTTTCGGAAAAAAACAGCCGGCCTGACGGTATTTTACACGGTGGTGCAAACCTTGCTCTGGCCGAAACGCTTGCGGGACTCGGAAGTATGCTGCTGGTTAATTTAAAAGAGTATGATGTTTTTGGAACACAGGTCTCCGGAAACCATACCGGAGTGCTGATGAAAGGGAAAGCTTTGGCAACAGCAAAAATTATTCACCAGGGAAACAAGACCCACATTTGGAATGTTGATATTAGGAATGAAGAAGGACGGCTGATTTCTACTGTTCGGGTTACAAATATGATTGTAAAAAGGGATGAATAGCACCAAAGAATTTTCTTCTTTTATCGATAAACTGATCTCTAAAAACTGCCCGTTTGCCCTTTGGGCCATGCCAGGCAGCAATACTCCCGAAATTCTTATTTCAGAAAACGACGCCTTGGTTTATCCTGCACAGTTTAATAAGTTAAACGGACAGGAAGGTTTTGTGTTTGCACCGTATGAAATAGGTGTAAATACGCCTCTGGTGCTTTTAAAACCAGGTATTTATAAAAAAGGAACAGAAAACATTCTGAAAATTGATTGTGCGGATGTTTTATATGAAAAGGTTGAAGAAATACCCGGCAGACAGCCTTTTATCATTTCTCATCAGGATTATCTGGCCGATATTGAAAAAGCCATAAGCGAAATAAAAACCACCAAACTTTCCAAGGTAATTGTATCGCGGCTGATTCCTGTTCGCCGAAACGAAGAATCTCTTGGAGAAGTTTACCTGCAGCTATTGCAGCAAACACCCAAAGCTTTTGTTTATCTGGTAAATTTGCCCAAAGCCGGTTTGTGGATTGGCGCTACTCCTGAAGTTTTGTTACGTTCCGAAGGGAAAATACTCGAAACCGTTTCGCTGGCCGGAACACAGTCGCGGCGGGAAGATAACGACTACAGCTGGCACACCAAGGAAATTGAAGAGCAGGCTTTTGTGTCGCGCTACCTGCTCGATGTGTTTTACAAATTCAACATCCATCCATACACCACACAGGGGCCCGAAACGCTGGAAAGCGGGAAAGTGGCGCACCTGGCTACCAGCTTCAGGTTTTCGGCCAAGAAACTGGCTACAAACCTCGGCGATTTTATTGCCGAACTGCATCCAACCCCTGCAGTTTGCGGTTATCCAAAATCCAAAGCTGCCAGGTTTATTCCCAAAATTGAAAAACACGACCGCCGCTATTACACCGGTTATTTGGGTCCGTGGCGGCTCAACGGCGATGTGGGATTATTTGTAAATTTGCGTTGTATGGAAATTATGCCGAAACAGTACATTTTGTATTCCGGTGGTGGAATTACTGCCCGCTCGGTGCCTGAAGACGAGTGGGAGGAAACCAACAAAAAGGCTACCACACTGTTATCGGCCATTGAAACAGTGCAAAACCGATGATTTCAACAAAGAAACATATTCAGCAACTGGCAGCCATTATGCTGGCAAAAGGAATTACTGACATTGTTATTTCGCCCGGTTCGCGCAGCGGCCCGTTGGTACATACCTTCGCAGGAAGTGGAAAATTTAACTGCCGCAGCATAGTGGATGAACGCAGCGCCGGTTATTTTGCCCTCGGGCTGGCTTTGGTAAAACAAAAACCAGTGGCACTGGTATGCAGTTCAGGAACTGCCACGCTCAACTTTGCACCAGCTGTGGCCGAAGCATATTACCAGCACATTCCGCTGGTTGTGCTCACTGCCGATCGGCCACCTTACTGGATCGATCAACTTGAAAACCAAACCATCAGGCAAAACAACATTTACCGCGATTTCTGCAAAAAGGAAATCACACTGCCCATGGGCGAATCGGAAAAGGAACTTTGGTTTGCCGGCCGGATAATCAATGAAACCCTGAACGAAGCTGTTTCGGAAAGCCCCGGTCCGGTGCACATCAACATTCCGCTGGAAGAACCGTTGCACGACCTGCTGGATGAAGAACTGCCACAAGTAAAAAATATTGAATCAACAGAAGTTCTGAATGTTTTGCCGGAAAATGAAAAGCAAAAACTTGCTGCGGTTTTCAATAAAGCCCAGAAAGTATTGATTTTGGCAGGCCAGCAGAATTTTAATCCTCAACTGGAGAAAATATTGGCTGATTTTTCAGAAAAAACAGGTGCTGTAGTTTTTAAAGAACATCTGGCCAACCTGAATTCACCTCAATTTACGGGAAGTGTGGATATTCTGATGACTTCCCTGCTTTCGGAAAACCAGGAAGATTTCAGACCTGATTTGCTCATTACATTCGGCGGTTCGTTTGTTTCCAAACCGCTCAAACAATTTCTGCGGAAAAACAAACCTGAAAATCACTGGCACCTGAGTTTACCGAATCAGTACTATGACACCTATCAGTCGTTAACAAGAGTAATAAATCTGAGCGCAATTGAATTTTTCAGTCAGTTTTCACAGCACGTAAATCCAGGACAAAAAGCATATTTTAAACGCTGGAAGGTTAAAGAGCAACAAGTTATCGGTATTCGCGATGAATTTGTTTCGCACATTGATTTCAGTGACCTGAAGGTTTTTGATGTCATTCAGAAGAAAATTCCTGAAAACTCAGTGGCACATCTCGGAAACAGCTCTCCGGTACGTTACGCGCTCATTTGCGAAGCAGCCAAAAACGTTGAATATTATGGGAACCGTGGCACCAGCGGAATTGATGGTTCGTTATCAACCGCTGTGGGATTTGCATCCGAATCTGATAAACTGAACACTGTCATTCTTGGAGACCTCTCCTTTTTTTACGATTCCAACGCACTTTGGAATAAATACTTCGGAGATAATCTGCGTATCATTGTCATCCACAACGGCGGCGGAAACATTTTCAGTATGATAAAAGGTCCGGGCGAATCGCCGGCGTTCAATGAATACTTTTTCACCGAAAATAAATTCAGTGCCAACGGAATAGCGCAAACTTTCGGTCTGGATTATTTCCGAGCTGAAAATGAGGCTGATTTGGAGCAACAATTGGAAAAATTCTGGTCTCCCGCTCAGAATAAAGCGGTAGTTCTTGAAGTTTTTACTGATGCTGAAT
>CAZCPH010000048.1:6745-13090 GCA_964500105.1 uncultured Mariniphaga sp.
AGGCCGAAAATGAATCGGAACTGGAAAAACAACTTCTACTTTTTTATTCAGAAAAGCAGCAAAAAGCAGCCATTCTCGAAATTTTCACTGATTCTGAGGTAAACACAAAAGTGTTCCGGGAGTTATTTAAGAGAGTAAAACATTAAACCATTTATAAAAATGAGTACAAATAGAAACTGGGAAACCATCAAAACATACGAAGACATTTTTTTCGATTACTTCGACGGAATCGGGAAAATTACCATCAACCGCGAACGTTACCGAAATGCTTTCAGGCCAACCACGGTGAACGAAATGAGTGATGCTCTTCGCATTTGCCGCGAAGACCAGCGCATAAATGTAGTGGTGCTCACCGGCGCCGGCGACAAAGCATTCTGTTCGGGTGGCGACCAAAATGTGAAAGGGCATGGCGGCTATATCGACAAAGACGGTATTCCGCGCCTGAATATTCTCGAAGTACAGCGCCAGATTCGTAGTATGCCCAAACCGGTAATTGCCATGGTAAATGGGTACGCCATTGGTGGCGGTCATGTATTGCACGTGGTTTGCGACATCAGCATTGCCAGCGAAAACGCCATTTTCGGGCAAACCGGGCCCAAAGTGGGTAGCTTCGATGCAGGACTCGGCTCGTCGTATCTGGCCAGTATTGTTGGGCAAAAGAAAGCCCGCGAAATCTGGTTTATGTGCCGGCAGTATTCGGCTGCAGAAGCGCTGGAAATGGGTTTGGTAAACAAAGTGGTTCCGCTGGAACAGCTTGAAGACGAAGTGGTGGCCTGGGCACAAAAAATGCAGGAACACAGTCCGCTGGCCCTGCGTATGTTAAAGCTGGGACTCAACGCCGAACTCGACGGTCAGGTCGGGCTTCAGGAGTTTGCGGGGAATGCCACACTGCTTTATTATCTCACGGAAGAGGCACAGGAAGGCAAGCATGCGTTTCTCGAAAAACGGAAACCTGATTTTCAGAAGTATCCAAAGTTTCCGTAAGACAGTAAATTATGGCAACAGCAAAATCATGGATAAATGCAGCCCGTCCGCGAACGCTCCCATTGGCGCTTTCGGGTATTTTTATGGGATGCGGACTGGCGTGGTTTTACGGTGCCATTAATGCTGTTGTGAGTGTTCTGGCCATTGTTACCGCCACGGTCATCCAGATTTTTTCAAATTTTGCCAACGATTACGGCGACAGTCAAAAAGGCACCGACAACCAGTTCCGTTTGGGTCCCACCCGCACCGTGCAAAGTGGCGAAATCAGCCATAAAGAGATGGAAACCGGAATGATTGTGGTTGGAGGGCTCAGTTTTCTCACAGGAATTCTTTTGGTTTATCTCGGAACCTGGCACATTTCAAAAATTGCCTTTTTTACATTCATTGGATTTGGAATTTTGTCGTTGATTGCCGCCTATTTTTACACCGCGGGGAAAAGATCTTACGGTTACATCGGGTTGGGCGATTTGTTTGTTTTCCTGTTTTTCGGGTTGTTGCCGGTTGCCGGTGTTTTTTATCTGAATGCCGGATTTTTGCCGGCTGATATTTTTCTGCCGGCTCTAACCATAGGTTTTTTTAGTACAGGCGTTTTAAACCTGAACAATATGCGCGATGTGGTTAATGACCGCAACTCCGGAAAAATTACCATCCCGGTACGCATTGGCGCTTCAAAATCAAGGTTTTATCATTTGTCGATGATTTTGGGCGGATGGATTTTTGCTCTCGTCTATACGCTAAAACACTTTCATTCGGTTTGGCAGTTGCTGTTCCTGGTAACACTCCCGTTTTTTGTGCTCGATTTGTGGAAGATTTTCCGGATTCAAAATGAAAAAGAGCTCGACCCTTTTCTGAAACGGCTGGCATTATCAACGCTTGCTTTTACGTTGCTCTTTTGTTTGGGACTTATAATTTCTGTCGGTTGAAAGCCTGTTTTAAAAAATATGAACTGCTGTTTAACCGTCCGGCAACTACGTCGCGCGGAACATACAAAACCCGTGTTGTCTGGTATCTTTTTCTGGAAGAAAACGGAAACACCGGAGTAGGAGAGTGTGCTCCGTTGCCCGGCCTCAGCACCGAAACTCCCGAAGAAGTGGAAACGCTCCTGAAAAAAATTTGCGCCAATCCGGTTTATTTTATTGAAAATCCAATTGAAACTGAAAATGTTTCATCAGTGCGTTTTGCCCTCGAAACGGCTTTAGCGGACTTGCAAAACGGAGGCCGCCAAATTCTTTTTTCTTCCAGGTTTACGGAAGGTTACTCCGGAATTCCCATCAATGGGCTTATCTGGATGGGCGAACCTGAATTCATTTTACAACAGATTCATGAAAAACTGGAAGCTGGTTTTCGCTGCATCAAACTAAAAATTGGTAGTCTGGATTTTGAAAAAGAATTGGAAATTCTGAGCAGCATTCGTGAAAAATACGACGCTAGCCAAATTACGTTGCGGGTGGATGCTAATGGCGCTTTCAAACCAAATGAAGCGCTGGAAAAATTGCAGCGGTTGGCACAATTCGATATCCATTCCATTGAACAACCCATTGCCGCAGGACAATGGAAAGAAATGGCAGTGATTTGTAATAAATCTCCGATTCCCGTTGCGCTGGATGAAGAACTGATTGGCATTCATTCCGGAAATGAAAAAGAAAAATTGCTTGATACAATCCAGCCGCGATTTCTCATTTTAAAACCCAGTCTGCACGGCGGTCTCTCGGGTTGCAGCGAGTGGATTAAGTTGGCCGGAAAACGCGCTATCGGCTGGTGGGTGACTTCGTATCTGGAATCAAACATTGGGCTGAATGCCATTGCGCAGTGGACGTTTCATAAAAACGCACAGGGTTATCAGGGATTGGGTACAGGCAGTTTGTTTGACAACAACATTCCTTCGCCGCTCGAAATCAGGAAAGAAAGCCTTTGGTTCAATCCGAAAAAGAAATTTGAATTTCCCCAAAATTTCTTTGCATTATGAGCCTGTTTCCGAAACATATCATGCTGAACGGAGCGAGGGTTTTGACTGATGAATTCATTCAAAAACAGCATAAATCAGAAGTCGAAAAAGAACTGGCCGGTTTTCTGAAAGAATGGTATTCACCGAAAGATTTTCTGGAAGTAAGAACTTCGGGAAGCACCGGCATACCCAAAACAATCCGGTTAAAAAAAGAGTTTGTTGCAGAAAGCGCTCTGCGAACCCTTCATTTTTTTCAACTAAAAACAGATGACTGCGTTTTGCATTGCCTTCCGTTAAAATTCATTGCCGGCAAACTGATGGTAGTCCGCGCTCTGCTTGGGGGGCTCGATCTATTTTTAGCTGAGCCTACAACTGATTTTTCTTTTCTGAAAAATGAAAAATTTCGCTTTGCAGCGATGGTTCCCAACCAGGTGGGTAAAATATTGAAAGCAGAGTCCACACCGGGAGAATTTTTGGGAAATATTGAAAAACTTTTAATTGGTGGCTCTTCTGTTCCAAATTCGCTTGAAGAAACATTACAAAAAGTTTCCATTGCCTGTTATTCGAGTTACGGAATGACCGAAACCGCTACCCACATTGCCCTGCGGAAAATAAATGGTGCCGGTGCTGATGGCTGGTACCGCTGTTTCGAAGACATCAACGTTAATTTATCTGCCGGAGGCTGTCTGCAGATTTTTATGCCCGGTCTGGAAAAATCACTGCTGCGAACCACCGATATTGCAGAGCTGAAAGATGAAAAAACTTTCCGGATTTTGGGTCGCAACGACAACGTTATTATTTCCGGAGGAATAAAATTTTCGCCGGAGCAGATGGAAAAAAAACTGGAAACGTTTATTTCTGAGCCGTTCATATTTTCTTCACTTCCTCATAGAACACTTGGGCAACAGTTGGTTTTGGTGATTGAAGGGAAAGAAACTGAAGAGGGAAGGAAACACATAAATGAAACTTGCCGGCGTGAACTGACAAAATACGAACAACCGAAAAGTATTATTTATGTTTCTGAAATCCCGAAAACTGAAAACGGAAAATTAGACAGAAAAGCAATTAAATTATAAAACAGGGCTTAACTTTTTCACCCACCCGGTCAACCGTTGGTCTGTGTCGATATAACCCGGACCAACCATCAGCAATCCTCCGTCGGAAGTACATACAATCCGTGCAGCCTGGTCGCGCACAAAACGGAATTTGTAAACCTGGTCTTTTACCAGTTTTCCGTTTTTATCGATAAACAGCAGCCATGGTCCAATATTCCCTGTAAATGAAGTTTCACATTTTCCAGCAGCCATAATATTCCCGTCGGGCAAAATGGCAATGGCGGTTCCTTTTTCCGAACCTTCACGATTGTAGTTTTGTGTCCACAGCACTTTCCCGGTGGCATCGATTTTGGTTAACAGGTAGTCGTAATCCCATATTTGTTCATCTTCAGGTGCATCCGGATTGTAGCACAACCCTGCCCAGCCTCCCACCAGCATTGCATTGTCGGGCGAGCAGCACAAACATTGTGGCGTAAGTATTTTCCCTGTTTGCGGAAGGGTGGTTTTCCATATTGTGTTCCCTTCGGTGTTCAACCGGATAATTTGAACAGTTGCTTTTTCGTCAGGAGCCTTTACCTGGCAGGAAACAGCCAATGTTCCGTCAGGAAGAATCCGAATGGCGTATCCTGCTTGCATATTACTGTCTCCAAGGTCAAATTCTGCAGTTTTATTGCCTTCACTGTCCAGTTTCCATAGTGAAACTGCCGGTTTGCCGCCGTTACCTGCAAATGTATTCAGCCACCAAACTTGTCCGGTTTCGTCCACAGCTAAATCTGAATGACCAAGGGCAGAGGGTTGGTCGGATGATGATGACCACATTTCTTTAAAATCAACGTCCAGCGCTATTAACCTGGATATAAAACCTGTTTCCGGGGAATGGTTTATGGAAGCAATAAGAAATCCGTTTTCTCCGTATGCAACAACTTTCATTGGAATATCGTTTCCCGGAAACCCAAACACTTTGGTTTTAATGGTGTCGCCAAGACTGTTGCATTCAAGCAACCAGATATCGAAGTTTTTGTCGCCGGGCATTTCTATGGCTCCCAAAAGAATGAAGCTGCCGTCAGTTTTTTCCAGCACATCGGAAAAGTAGTGTGATGCACGAATTTCAAAACTCTTTTCCCAGGTAATTTCAGGCATTTGGGAAAAAACAGGCTGAATTGCAAACAGCAAAGCTGCAATGCATACGATTAGTTTCTGGTAGTCAGTTGATTTTTTCATAGCCGTTTTGTTTTAATGATTGTAAACGACATGATAAATTACGATAAACCGGGAGGAAGGTTATAGAAAAAGTTGGCTGGTTATTTTTGAATTTGGAAAATTTTTTATTCTTTTGGAATCAGTTAAAACAAAAATGATTCAAAACATAAATACAATATGGCTTCCGTGGTGGGGTCTTCTTGCTTAAAGTGAGGAGTTTATAGCCATATTGGTATTTTTTAAAAGATATTTCAACATGGACCTGCTCCTCGAAAGGGCAGGTTTTTTTGTTTTAATACCGAAGAACAAAATGATTAGGAGAGCTGTTGAAAGAGAATTTGAAATAAAATAGAAATGAAAATTTATAAAAATACAAACTGGTGGTGGCACAGCAACTTTTTACAAATCCGTGAAGAGAAGTAACGTCATTGCCTGAAAAGCAAAAAACGGCTCATCGAATCACGGTGAGCCGTTTTTTTTGAGGGAAACCCCTCCTGACCTCCCCCAAAGGGAGGGAAAAGAAGGCCCTCCCTAACCCTCCCAAAGGGAGGGGATAAGAAAAGAGATGAAGAATGAAAAAAGAAATTAAAAGTGAAATATAAACATTAAAAATTGCTCCTGCCCAATTCCCCCTTTGGGGGTTAGGGGGCTTGTAGGGGACTTTTAAATTATGGAAAAACTAAATTTTAAACCTGTAGTTCGTAAAATCCTGGCTGACACGGTCACGCCGGTGAGCATTTACCTGCGGTTGCGAACGCTTTATCCAAAAGCCATTCTGCTGGAAAGTTCCGACTACCACGGGCACGAAAACGCATACTCGTTTGTGTGCTTCAATCCGGTGGCCTGTTTCACGGTCAGTAACAGCGAAGTAACCCGCGAGTTTCCGGGAAAGGAAAAAGAAAAATTCATGCTTTCAGCGAATCGAAAACTTCACGATGAACTGGATGCGTTTTTTAAACTGTTCGATGTGGATTCCGATGAAATCGAATTGCCGGCAAATGGTCTCTTCGGCTACATCAATTTCGACGCAGTGCAGCATTTCGAAAACATTCATTTTACAGCTGAAAAGAAAGATGGGTATCAAATTCCGGAAGTGAAGTATTGTTTCTACAAGTACATCGTAGCTATCGACCACCACAAAAACCGGATTCACATGGTGGA
>CAZCPH010000049.1:0-1663 GCA_964500105.1 uncultured Mariniphaga sp.
CCGCAAGCCCATTTTAAAAGCAATTTTCTTTTGTACGAAGGCGGAAAAACCGACTGGCTGGGTTTTGACGACGGCACACGCACTATTCCGGCAACTTCAAACATCCCCATGTTTTCGGAGGTTGTTGGCCGTCCCGACAGCGAACAAGGACTGCGTTACAGGGAAATTCTGCAGTCATTTAATCCAACTTTGGCAGCTACACCTCAAAACAGTCTTATGGATTTTGGTTTCGGAGCATCGCTGGGAAACCAGTTTCAGGCTGGAAAATATACACTGGGCTACATATTTTCCCTTTCCTATAAAAACAATACCGACTTTTATCAGAACGCAGAATACGGGCGTTACGGACTTTCAGCCGATGCCGGTATTACTGAAATGGAACTGCGTGAAACACAAACCGGAAACTACGGTGTAAACAGTGTTCTGATCAGCGGATTGACCGGATTTGCCCTGAAAACAAAAAAAGCAAAATACCGGTTGAACCTGTTGCACCTGCAAAACGGTGAATCACAGGCTGGCATTTTCGATTATGCCAAATCAAATCAGGGAACAGACTTTTCAGGTTTTCAGCACAACCTGGAATTCAGTCAGCGGGCACTCTCCAACGCCTTGTTCGATGGAAAATATACCACGTTGGAATCAGGTTGGGATTTTGAATGGAAGATTTCGCCGACCCTCTCCCGGATTTCCGATCCCGACATCCGCTTCACCCGATACGAAGACCGCGGCCAATCGCTGTCCATTGGCACCGAAGTGGGTTTTCCCGAACGAATCTGGCGCGAACTGGAAGAAACCAATCTGGCTTCTGCCTTACACATCAACAAAAATTTCAACTTAAACAACGCTGAAGCGAAACTCAGATTTGGTGGAGCTTACACCAGGAAGGAGCGGGATTTCGTGGTTCGGAACTTTACATTAAATGTGCGGAATATCCCATTAACAGGCGATCCAAACGAGTTGTTCTGGGACGAGAATCTTTGGCCTTACAGCGGCAATATTGGTCGGGGAACCACTTACGAAGCGCCGTTTATGCCCGTAAACCCCAACCAGTACAATTCGTCGGTAAACAACAGTGCCGGATATGTTTCAGTGGAACTCAGCCCGGTAAAAAATCTCAAAACCATTGCCGGTGTTCGGGTTGAAAATTACAACCAGTTTTATACCGGTCAGGACCAGCTTGGGCAAAATGTGCTGGAAAATGACAAAGTGCTGGAAAATTTAGACTTCTTCCCCACCGTTAACCTGATTTATGCACTTTCGGAAAATCAAAACCTCCGGTTTTCGTACGCCAAAACCATTGCACGTCCGTCGTTTAAAGAATTATCGTATGCCGAAATATTCGACCCAATCAGCGGGCAAACTTTCATTGGCGGGCTTTTTCGCGATGCCAACGATGTAGCCGGAGTGGAATACTGGGACGGCAACCTCACAAGCACAGATATTCACAACTACGATTTCAGATGGGAGTTTTTTCACGGATACGGACAAACGGTTTCTGCCGGTGTATTTTACAAACAGTTTAACCGGCCTATTGAAATGGTGCAATTTGCCACACAGGCAGGTTCGTACCAGCCCCGAAACGTGGGCGATGGCGAAGTGCTGGGTGCCGAAGTAGAGCTGCGTCAAAGTCTGCAACCGCTTGGCGAAATGATGAAAAACTTCG
>CAZCPH010000049.1:1673-13031 GCA_964500105.1 uncultured Mariniphaga sp.
AATTGAACTGAGCAGCACCGAATATCAGTCGAGGGAAAACAATGCACGAACCGGACAAACTGTTGAAAAATACCGCGATATGGCCGGACAAGCACCATACCTTGTCAACGCCGGACTGGCATACAGCGGCGGTGAAGATGGTTTCGGGAAAGGATTTGAAGCGGGCCTGTACTACAACGTTCAGGGGCAAACCCTGCAATATGTCGGAATTATTGACCGCCCTGATATTTATTCTGTTCCTTTTCACAGCCTGAATTTCAATTCGGCAAAAAGCTTTGGCCAGGAAGGCCGATTCCAGATTGGTGTAAAAATCGACAATCTGCTGAACGACTCGCGCAAATCGGTGTTCAAATCATTTCAGGCTGCCGATAAAGTTTTTTCAAAGCTTAGCCCGGGCACAACGTTCCAGGTTAAATTGGGGTACAATTTCTAAATCCCGCACAAATAATGAAAAAAGTTAAAAACAATATACCCGGTAACGAAAGTTACTCGCTTTTAACCGGAAGGGACTGTCAGAGGATGGTCTCTTCCTTTCAAGCTAAAAGCAGGAAACTTAGTTCCCTTAAAAATAATCGAAAAATGAAACAGATATTTCTTATCGCAACCATAATAACTCTCTTTATTTCAGGACTAAACGCACAGGAAATAGAGGAAACAAACGGACTTTACTTTAAAAACAATGAGCTTTATACCGGCAAATATTCCACTTACTTCGAAAACGGACAGCTTAAAATGAACATGAAAATTGTCGAAGGGAAAAAAGAGGGCAAAATCAGAATTTACTTCGAAAACGGACAACTGCACGAAATCCGTTCTTACAAAAACAACCAGATGCACGGAAAGTGGACCATGTACAACGAACAGAACATTAAAGTTTCGGTTGCCCGGTACAACAACGGAAAAAAACACCGCAAATGGAAAATATGGAACGACAACGGTGTTTTACTTTACGAACTTCAGTACAAAAACGGCGAAAAAACAGGTACCTGGAAAAGTTACGACGAACAGGGAAATCTGCTGAACGAACGCAAATACTGATGCCTGTTAAATGTAATAAAACTGTAATATTTCCTTAACCAGCGTGTAACTCCACCAGAGTATTTTTGTACTATAAAATCATTTATACTATTGAAAATGAAAAAATTACTGATTGGCTTTTTCGCACTCATGCTGACTGTTTCAGTTACAGCAAAAGATAAAGGAGAAAAATCTGGTACTGATTCCGAAGGAACTGCTGCAGTAGCGCTTTCAGGAACTGTTTTCGATTCAAACTCGGGAGAACTGCTTGTGGGAGTTGAAGTGCAGCTTGAAGGCACTGATGCAAAAGCCTACACCGATTTCGACGGAAATTTTAGTTTTGAAAACATTAAACCGGGTGAATACAAGCTGGTTACCAACTACATTTCGTACAATAAAACCACCGAAACATTAAAGGTGGACGGAAATAAAAATCAGCTGAAAATTCAGCTTGAAAATTCGAAATAGTTCGGCACTGTAGCACTGATACCGATATTGAAAATAAAAAATGTGGCTGTTCATTTATTCCGGACAGCCACATTTTTTATTTAACTAATTAATATTCTGATTATTAAAAACTAATTTCTACTCAAAGAACAACTTTCAACCAATTTTCTTCACTGCAGTTTTAATCCTCAGAATTGTTTCATCTTTTCCCAGAATTTCACAAATTTTAAACAAATCGGGACCCATATTTCCGCCCACCAGGCACAAACGGAGCGGATTCATGATGGCACCAAATCCCCAGCCCTTTTCATTCATGAATGCTGAAAAAGCTTCCTTTATTTCTTCGGCTTCCCAATTATCAACGGTTTGAAACAAAGCTGATATGGCCAGAAGTTGCTCAGGAGTATCTTCTTTCCAGCGCTTTTTTACCGTCTTTTCGTCGTAAGAAGCAGGAACTTCAAAGAAGAAACTTCCCTGTTCCCACAAGTCTGACACAAACTCGCAGCGTTCCTTAATTTCTGCCACCACAGCGGTAATTTTCTCATCGGAAACAACAATGTCTTTGGCTTTTAGAAGAGGTTTGAACAGTTCGGTTAACTCTTGTTCTGTTTTCTGCTGAAAATAATGCCGGTTAAACCATTTGGCTTTTTCCGGATCGAACCGCGAACCGGATTTCACCACCCGTTCGAGGCTGAACAGATGAATCAGCTCTTCCAGTGTGAAAAATTCCTGCTCAGTGCCGGGGTTCCAACCCAACAATGCCAGCAGGTTAATAAATGCTTCCGGGAAATAACCGTCTTCGCGGTAACCACGGAAAACTTCACCAGTTGCCGGGTCGTTCCATTCCAGCGGAAAAACCGGAAATCCCATTTTATCGCCATCGCGTTTACTCAGTTTTCCTTTTCCCTGTGGTTTCAGAATGAGCGGCAGGTGGGCAAACTTCGGTTTAGTGTCTTCCCAGCCCAGTGCCCGGTAAAGCAGCACGTGCAAAGGCATAGACGACAACCACTCTTCTCCCCTGATCACATGGGAAATTTCCATCAGGTGGTCATCAACCACGTTGGCCAGATGGTAGGTTGGCATGCCATCAGATTTAAATAACACCTTGTCGTCGAGACTTTTAGTTGTATTAAAAGTAACGCTTCCACGGATGATGTCGTTTTCGGTAACGTCGGTGTCTTCAGGCATTCTAAACCGGATGACGTAAGGTTCGCCTGCTGCCACTTTCTGCTTTACTGTCTCTTCGGAAAGGTTCAGCGAATTATTCAGGCTTTCACGGGTGCCAATTCCGTAAGAAAAAGTTTCTTTTTTTGCTTCTGCTTCCAAACGCAGTTTTTCTATCTCTTCAGGGGTGTCGAAAGCAATGTAGGCCCAACCTGATTTCACCAGCTGGTCGGCATATTTTTCATACAACTCTTTGCGCTCGCTTTGGCGGTACGGACCATAATTTCCACCCATACCAGGGCCTTCGTCGGGATGCAACCCACACCACTTCAGGCTTTCCACGATGTATTCCTCTGCACCCGGAACAAACCGGTTTTGATCGGTGTCTTCAATGCGAAGGATAAAATCGCCGTTGTGTTTTTTTGCAAAAAGGTAGTTAAACAGTGCAGTACGCACGCCACCCATATGGAGCGGCCCGGTTGGACTTGGGGCAAAACGTACCCGTATTTTTTGATTGCTCATTGTTCAATTTTTGAAATTCGGTGCAAAGATAGAGGAAATTAAAAAACACTGCCTCTTTCCAAAATATTATACCTTTGTGCCCTGAAAATTTGGTGAATATGGAGCGAAGAAATATAGAGATTATGGCGCCTGTTGGTTCTTATGAATCGTTAATGGCAGCTATACAGGGCGGGGCCGGTTCGGTTTACTTTGGGGTAGAACACCTGAACATGCGGTCGCGTTCGGCCAATAATTTTTCGCTGGACGATCTTAGAAAAATCGTTGAAATTGCCACGTCCAACGGAGTAAAAACCTACCTAACACTGAATGTGGAAATTTTCGACAACGAAACAGACCAGATGCATGCCGTGCTTGATGCCGCAAAAAAAGCCGGCGTTTCTGCCGTAATTGCTGCTGACATTTCGGTAATAATGTATGCCCGTTCCATCGGACTTGAAGTGCATATTTCCACCCAGGTGAACATTACCAATTTTGAAGCGGTAAAGTTTTATGCGCAGTTTGCCGACGTGGTGGTTTTGGCCCGTGAAATGAACCTGGGACGTGTTTGGGAAATCAGCAATCAGATTAAGACACAACAGATTAAAGGTCCGTCGGGAACTCTGGTGCGACTGGAGATGTTTGTGCACGGTGCACTTTGTATGGCCATTTCGGGAAAATGTTATTTGAGCCTGCACGAAATGAATTCGTCGGCCAACCGCGGGGCTTGTTTGCAAACCTGCCGCCGCGCCTATACGGTTACCGACAGGGAAACCGGTGCAGAACTGGAAATCGACAATGAGTACATCATGTCGCCCAAAGATCTGAAAACCATTCATTTTCTGAATAAAATCCTGGATGCCGGCGTTTCGGTACTGAAAATAGAAGGGCGCGCCCGTTCGCCCGAATATGTAAAAACCACAGTACAATGTTACCACGAAGCAGTGGAAGCCTATCTGGAAAACTCATTCACTGAAGAAAAAATAATAAAGTGGAACGAACGACTGGCTTCGGTTTTCAATCGTGGTTTCTGGGACGGGTACTACCTGGGGCAACACCTGGGTGAATGGAGCGCCAACTACGGTTCAAGGGCTACCAAACGAAAAATTTACATCGGTAAATGCACCAACTATTTTACCAACATTCAGGTGGCAGAATTTAAGCTGGAAACCCAAAACCTGAAAACCGGTGACGAAATTATTATTACCGGCCCCACAACCGGAGTAGTTCAAACCACCGTAAAAGAAATTCGTTTCGATATGGAATCGGTTGAAGAAGGCTTGAAAGGACAACGCATTTCGGTGCCTGTTGAAACCAAATTGCGCCGATCGGACAAGCTGTTTAAAGTAGTTGACGCCAAAGAGGTGAAAGAACGACGTTAGATTTTTGCCTGTTGGTTTGGATTTTAGAACCGGAATGTTCTATCTTCATGGCTGAAAATTGAACCAACTGTTATGAATCGTTATTTTACCCTGTTAGTTTTGTTTGTTTTTGTCAGCGGAGGAGTTTGGGGGCAAAATTTACGATTCCGGTTGAGCGCCAACAGCGGACTATTTCTGGGAGAAGTTGGCAAACCGGAAATTGATTCTCCTGAAGAAAACTTCCATCCGGGAAGTGAGAATTTTAAACCCTCTTTCAGGTACGGTGCCGAACTGGAAATTATTAAACCAATTACACCCGATTTTGAAATGGGAATGCAATTTGGCTACCTGAATCTGCATGGAGAAACACCAACCGCACCTTTGTATAACTTCTTTCTGTCCAGAGACAACCCGCTTTTCAGAACTGTGATTTACCCAAACGAATCATTAATTTATGACACCAATATTTTATCCATTCTGGGATCGGCCCGCAGTTACGTTTTACCGTTTTCAAGAGATATGGTTCTCTTTCTGAAACTGCTGGGCGGCGTTTCATTTGTTGGGACCGATTTTACCTTTCGGAATCCGGCTGACCGGCTAAAATACGATGGTGTGATGCTGTTTTCAACGGGTACTAAGAGTAACGAAGATCCCAAAGTGGCAGCATTAACAGGTGGGTTAGGTTTAGGAACCACCTACCGCATGTCTGATAAATTCGATTTTTATTTTGACGCCACAGTTTTGTTCATTCATTCAGATATTGTTAACGGTGTACCCAATTACAATTACATTTTGAAAGATGGAAGAGGTTCAATGCAAAGAACCAACACCCTTTCGGTTGCGGCCCAGGCCAGTATCGGACTGATTTACAATGCGATTCCAGACAGAAGAGTCAATAGAAGTAACATTACACGCTCTTCGAAGGTAAGCAAGAAAATGTTTCACAAAAAAAAGAGAAGCAAACCTTTTTCGAAACGGAGAAAATAAAAAAGCAGTGAAATCAACGTTTCCACTGCCTTTTCAAAAATTAACTACGTTAAACTTTCTGTCTGCCCTGAACAAACCTCAACCAATCAACCCGATAAGTCCACTTTTAATAAAATCATTCAAGGCAATACCAAAATTACGGCTTCAATTTGTCATTGTTTCAATATTCTTCCCGGGTTAACAAATTTTAACCTGTCCGCAATTCAGGTTAAACTGTCAAACGCTCTTTCAAGTAAACGTTTTGTAGCAAGAATACCTTCTTTTTCAGGCAACTGGCTTCCTTCGTATTCTATTCCTACCCAACCTTTATAGCCGGCATCCTGAACAATTTTCATAATCCGGAAATAGTCGGAACGGGTATCGTTTCCGTCGGCATCAAAATCATTTGATTTGGCGCTTACCCCTTTGGCATAAGGCATGAGCAGTTCTATCCCTTTATAGCGGTCGAACTCCTCGCCGGTTTGGCGGTTGATGATGAAATTGCCAAAATCAGGTAGCGTGCCAACCCTCTTGTGATCAACCATTTCCATTACGCCAGCCAGCCATTCACCATGGCTCGACCATCCGCCGTGGTTTTCCACAATCACATTAATTTTTTGTTTGTCGCCGTATTCACACAACATGCGTAATCCGTCTGCCGCCAGTTTCTGCTGCTCTTCAAAACTCCCCTGGCTTCCGGCATTGACCCGAATAGAGTGGCAACCCAGAAATTTTGCTGCATCAATCCATTTTTTGTGGTTTTCAACGGTTTTTATGCGTTCAGCTTTTTCAGGATGCCCCACCATTCCTTCGCCGTCGCACATGATTAACACGCTTGTAACACCTTCATTTTTACATACTTTTTTCAACTCGGCCAGGTATTTCATGTCTTTAGCCTTGTCTTTAAAAAACTGATTGACATACTCCACCCCTTTAATTCCGTTTTCCGCAGCAAAACGCGGAAAATCGAGATTGGTCATTTCGTTGGCAAACAATGTTTTATGCAACGACCATTCGGCCAGCGAAATTTTAAACGGAGATTTTTTTGATGCCATTCCGGCAAGTGCAGGCGATACAAGCATTGTTCCTGCTGTAGCAGCCAGTGTAGCTTTTAAAAACTTTCTTCTTGTTGTATTTTCCATTCTATCTGTTTTTAATTTGAACCATAAAATTACTGCAATTATATTTTGAAAAATATTCTTTTTCGGTATAGATAGTAACACAAAAGCCATTCGAGCGCCAGAACCGTTAAAGACGTAACCAGTGCCATTAAAAATTCGGGAGCATTAAACCAGCTGAGAAATCCCTTGGTAAAAATTCCAATAAAGCCATTAAACCACTGTCCGCCAACAGTGTTTGAAAAAAGATAAATAAAAATCGGATTCATCCCGACAATGACAAACGGAAAAATCCAGCGGTTAATTTTTCTGATGTCAATAAACCAGTAGCTGAGTGCCAGTACCAAAAGCGACCAACCGCCCGAAGCCAGCACAAATGATGAAGTGGAAATGCGTTTAATGATAGGAGTAATTTCGGTCCAGTGAAGCAAATAGCCGGCAGCAAGAATGATAAAACCTCCAACAATTAGTTTTTTAAGCTTTTCTGCAGCCGGTTTTTCAGAGAGCAGCAACTGGCCGGCAACTACACCCCAAATAGTATGTGCAGCCGTGGGAATAAAATTAATAGCCACCCAGCCACCGCCAGGATTGATTTTTCCCATAAGCACCATATCCATCCACGAACCAAAATTGTGATCTTTAACAAACGGCTGGTTGTAACCTTCCAGTGGAAAGGTGCGATACAGGACTTCTGTGAGTAACAAAAGCCCGAACGAAACAACAATCTGAACCGAAGGTTTGTAGCGCATCAAAAAATAGGCAATAATGATGGTAACCGAAAGTTGCGAAAGTACGTTCCACAATTCCCAAACCAGCTCGCGCCTGTAACCGCAGTGCAACCCAACACCAAAAGCCAGCAGCAAAATGCTTCGCTGAATGATATGCCGGGTAATCTTTTGTTTCGAATCGCCTCTTTTGCGCCTTTTTGCGTAGGAAAACGGCATGGCAACTCCCACAATAAACATGAAAAAAGGTTGCACCAGGTCCCAGAAACGCAATCCGGCCCACGGATGGTGATGAAACTGCTGAAAAAACGGTTCCAGAAAAGTTCCGGCTACCGGCTCCTTAACCAATACACTCCACAATGCTGTACCTTCCGCAACCAGCAGGAACATGGTTATTCCGCGAAAAAAATCGAGCGAGAGCAAACGGGTTCCGGCCAGATCGATTTCCTTTTGATTTTTCTGATGCATAGATAAAAAAATGTGTTTTCGCACATGTACTGAAGAACAGAATATTTCTTAACAGACACGCTACCAAAATCCTTTACACGTATTTAAACCTTTTGATGTTCTTTTTCGGTGTTTTCTCAAATTCTTCACTCACCAATTCGAACAAACTAATTTGCTCAAAACGCGGAATTTCCGCATTCAGTTTTTTCCGGTTTTCATCCATAACGTCAGGAAGTTCTTCGTTTGAAATGTTATCGGCTTCCATCGCTTCAAAGTCAGGATAAACTTTGGCAATCAGTTTTCCCTGGCGTTCGGTAACCACACATTCAGCAACATAGGGCAGGTTGCAAATTTTGGCTTCAATCTCTTCGGGATAAATGTTCTGACCTGAAGGTCCCAAAATCATATTTTTGGAGCGCCCCTTAATAAAAATGAAGTTGTTTTTATCGATTACTCCCAAATCGCCGGTTTTTAACCAGCCATCTTCTGTAAACGCTTCTTTGGTAGCTTGTTCATTTTTATAATAGCCGGTCATTACATTTTCTCCCTTCACCAGAATTTCTCCCACCATCGTGTACGGATCCTTCGAATCAATCCGGACTTCCATGCGGTCAACCAGCCGGCCTGCCGAACCCGGCATGGTTTTGTTCCACGCTTCGTAACTGATAAGCGGTCCGCATTCGGTCATACCATAACCAATGGTAAACCGGAAATTGATGCGATGGAAAAATTTTTCCACATCGGCGCTAAGTGGCGCTCCACCAATAACAATCTCGAAAAACCTGCCGCCAAAGGTTTCGGTGAGTTTTTCCTTTATTTTTTTCAGCAAAATATTCTGAATTCCGGGTGTTTTCAGCAAAATTCGCATTACAGGCTTTTCAATGGTCGGCAGAATTCGCTTTTTATAAATTTTTTCAATAACCAGCGGTACCGACAAAACGAGGTGAGGTTTTACATCTCCAAAAACTTTGGTGATAATGGCCGGCGATGGCATTCTGCTCAAAAAAGTAATGTGACAACCTAATGTTACCGGGAACAAAAACTCGAACAAAAGTCCGTAAACATGCGCCATGGGTAAAAACGACACAATTTTATGCCCGGGCTGAAGTGGCATATGGTCCTGTGCATATACAATATTGGAGACAAGACTTCTTTCCGGAATCATAACCCCTTTTGTAAAACCTGATGTTCCTGATGTATAGGATATAATGCAGGTATCTTCGCGGCTCCACTCTTCAAACCTGAAATTCTCTTTCTTAAGTTTGTTCTCTTTGTAGTACTGAAATGCATCGGTCAGTTTGTACTGAATATTCTCATCTTTCGCTTTATACAACGAAAAATCTTCCAAAACCAGAACTGCAAAAAGTTGCTCTGCTTTTTCAAAATCCACTTTATCGAGCAACGATTTGGCCCCAATCACAAGTTTTGCCTCCGAGTGGTTGATAATATGGTTGGTGTTGCTTTCGTTAAAATCGGGCAGAATGGGCACAATTACAATTCCGGCAGAAATTGCCGATAAAAACACGGCTCCCCAGTTTGCTGAGTTCCTCCCCAAAACAGCAATTTTATCGCCTCGCTGCAAACCCGAGAGCTGATAAAACAAATGCAACGATTTTATGGTAGTTGCAATCTCGCTGTATTTAAAATCGCTTCCCTCGTAATCTGAAAACGCGAGACTGTCCCAGTTTTTCTGAAAAGCACTGGTATAAAGATTTGATAATGTTTGATTTGCCATTTTTTTCAGTGTTTATTTTGCTCAAATTTACCAAAAAATAGGAACTAAAACCACCTATTTCAGAATCTTAAAAAAAATGTTCTGCCTGTTTTCTCTTTTACAATCTATTGCATTAACATTTATTAACTTATAACTTAATAATTTGCTTTTCAAGTATATACATACAAATTAAAATAAATAGTTTAACTAAAATTAAAAATCTATAAACAAAAATGCATTTTATTTTTTATAATAGCATAGTTCTTTAATTAAACAATTTAAAACAGAAAAACATGAAAACGATGAAAACAACAATGATGGCAATTGCCTTAACAGTTTTGGCGGGTTTTGTTTATGGCTCGGGGAATGTGCGTTTAAACGTTGAACCGGCAGAATCGGAAAGAGCGTATGTGGAAATTTCGAACGCAACATTGACACAATTCGAAATTGACGTAAAGGATAATTTTGGCAACGTTATTTTCTCCAAAAAAACGATTGAGCCAATTTCAGCTTACAAAAAGAAATACGATTTTTCTGCACTGGATGATGGAACCTATACCCTTTCCGTTAAGGCAGAGAAGGAGCTGAACCAGACAAAATTTTCCATCAAACGAGGTGAAATAGAGGTGTTGGAAGAAAGAAAAACTGTTGAACCTTATTTTACAATGGATGGTAAAAACTGGAAAATGTCGTACCTTAATTTTCCCATGGAAAAGTTAAATCTCTACCTGTATGATGGCAATCAACTTCTTTATAAAAAAGGAATTGACACTGAATTTGCCGTGCACGAAGGACTGGATCTTTCCAACCTAATGCCCGGAAACTATCAGATTGTTCTGGAAACCCGTCAGGCTATTTTTGAGCATCAAATCAACTTGAAATAACAATATTGGGTTTGTACCGAACAAGCCAGCTCAGCAATGGGTTGGCTTTTTTCTTTTGCGTTTGATGGAGTCGAAAATAACCGGCAATTCACTTTGATTGATGAATCAATTGGTATCTTTGCAGGCAGTAAATATGATAATCCGGTATACATATCAGCAATTCGAATTTATTGCGGAAGAATCTGGTGCACAATCGCCGGTCATGCAAAATTTTTTGTTTGCGGAAAATCAATCAGCCTCTCAACTGGCTTATTCATCGGAGTCCATGGCAAAAGCAGATTTCAGCAAACAAGACAGTGCTGTGGCCCGGACAAGACAAACTGTTCAGTCGCCTGCTCAACAACGCTACAACCTGCGCCAACAGGAAGACAAACTGTTGATTGGAGATTCGAAGTACATCGAACCACGCACCGAATATCGTTTAATCGATTCTTCAGCAAATGCACATTACGGACTGCATCTTCCGGCGAGGGAGTTAAACCATACCAATTACGACTGGCTTACTGTTTTGCTTTTGATAGCCCTCGTTTTGTTTGCCTCATTAAGAACAATTTGGGGAAAATACATTGTGGGCCTGTTTCAGTCGGTAATCAATTATCCCACATCAATCAGAATGTTTCAGGAAAAAAACACTTCAACTTTACAGGGGGCATTCCAGCTCGATGTGATTTTTTACCTGCTCTTTTCAGCTTTTATATTTCAACTGTTCAATTTTTTCAGTATTCAATTGCCATATGGCAACCTGAAACTCTATCTGTTCAGCTTAGGCCTGATTTCAGTTTACTTTCTTAGTAAAAAATTAATATACAGGTTTTTGGGGTTCCTGGTAGAAAAACCTGCAGAAACAGGTGAGTTTTTATACAACATGGATAATTTTGCCCGCGTGGCGGGGATTGTACTTTTGCCGGTGGTTACAGTTATTGCGTTTTATCCGTTCAGCAACCTGGCAGTACCGGTTTTTTCAGGTGTAATTCTGGTGGCTGCAATTTATTTTTTATTGATTATTAGAGGATTTAT
>CAZCPH010000050.1:0-6782 GCA_964500105.1 uncultured Mariniphaga sp.
ATAAGGTCTTTAAAATAGGTTATAAAATCAATTTCTGCTCCGGGAATGTTGATTCCCGGGGCAGTTTTTTTAAATTCCCGTGCCATGAGATTTTTCGTTAGCACAATTGTTTTTCTTTTTCTCACGGGGTTTGCGGGTGTGCTTAATACCTTTGGACAAAGTATACCTGAACAAAACCAAACCTGTCTCAAATGTCATGCCTCACAAACATTCTCCATTTACAACGAATGGACTGAACAGGAGGAAAGACGGCTGATGAACCCGTTCTACATCCTCGACACTGTTCAGCTGGCTATTGGTGTGCATCAGACTTTTGCCTGTATCGACTGCCATTCGATGGATTATGAAACCTACCCGCACAATGGCGAACTGAAGCTGGAGCCCATGATGACCTGTATTGATTGTCATGGTGGTGACCCAACTTACGAAGACTGGCAATTCGACAGAATAGAAGAAGAATTTCAGAAAAGTGTTCATTACGAAACCCATGGCGATCAGTTTTCCTGCTCGAAATGCCATAACCAGCATTACTACAGGGCAACCGCCCGTACAAGCGGTAGCATCAGGGAAATTGTGGATTACAGCAACAATATGTGCCTTTCGTGCCACGATAATATGACCCAATACCAGCTTATGTCTGACAGTACAAAACCGCAACTGGTAGATATTCACAGCTGGCTTCCAAACCAGGAGCTGCATTTCAGAAGAGTGCGGTGCATTGAATGCCACACTGATGTGCAGGACTCATTAATGGTTTCGCACAATGTTTTAAGAAAAGAACACGCGACAAAAAATTGCGTTGAATGCCATTCAGCCAATTCGATGTTACAGGCTTCATTATACAAATATCAAAATCTGAGAGCTCGAACAGAAACCGGGGAAGAATCTCAAAGATCAATTTTAGGCCTTTTTACCGTAAAAAATACCGAAGAAAATTTCTCCAACGAATATTATGTAATCGGGGCTTCGCGTGTTCCTTATCTGAATACCATTTTTGCAGTAATATTCTTTGCCGCACTCGGAGGAATCGCTGTTCACACTATAATGAGGATTGTTAAAAAATAGGTTTATGGAAAACGGAAAAAAACTTTATTTATATCCTTTATGGCTCAGAATCTGGCACGGCATTAATGCTCTTGGAATTCTTACACTCATTTTTTCAGGAATAAGTTTACATTATTCCGACAGAGGTGCGCTTCTGCTTGATTTTGAAACAGCAATTGCTGCGCACAATATAGCCGGAGTTATTGTTACCATCAGTTATTTTCTTTTTGTTTTTGGAAATATCCTCACCAAAAACGGCAAATACTACCGGGTAAAAGTCAAAGGACTGCCAGGAAGATTAACAAAGCAAATTCAATATTACATTTCGGGAATGTTTAAAGGTGAAGAATCTCCTTATCCCATTTCAGAAAAACGAAAGTTCAATCCGCTGCAGAAATATTCCTACATTTTTGTCATGTATCTGTTTCTGCCCATTCTTATTGTTACCGGAATTGCCTTGTTTTTTCCGGAGATGATTATTGAGCGCGTATTCCGGATTAGTGGCGTAATGCTTACTGCCGTTATTCACGGCGTTGTCGGATTTTTTGTATTTGTGTTTTTACTGATACACTTATATGTTGCTTCAATGGGTAAACCACCCGGGAAAAACTACAAAAGTATTCTTACCGGCTGGCATACCTGATTGCCTGTGGAACAGAAGCCGGTAGAAAACCGGGTTAATTGAAACAGGACTGATTATTTTAATAAACCAAATTATAATCTTTGTCCTATGAAGTTACCACAAACGTTAAGAAACTGGATCTCCATAATTGGCGCTGCAATAGCCATTCTCACCCTGTTTCTCATTGCGCTCCTGTTTATAATCACACTTGTTTTCGATGTAGGCAGCTCATACGTGGGCCTGTTCATCTATATCATTCTGCCCATGTTTTTAATCATCGGGCTGATTATGATTCCCGTTGGAATGCTGGTTGCCAAGCGTAAAATCAAAAATCAGAAAGCTGAAGAAAAAGCAAAAGGCTGGCCAGTGATCGATTTTAACAATCCGGCAACACGAAATGCAACCATCATTTTCTCAACCGGAACGGTAATTCTTTTGATTCTTTCGGCAGTGGGCAGTTACGAAGCATTCCATTATACCGAATCCGTGGAGTTTTGCGGAAAAGTTTGCCATCAGGTAATGGAGCCTGAATATGTGGCTTACCAGGAATCATCGCACGAACGGGTTTCCTGCGTGGAATGCCATGTGGGAAGCGGCGCCGACTGGTATGTAAAAAGTAAACTTTCGGGCTTATACCAGGTTTATTCAGTTCTTTTCGAAAAATATCCGCGACCTATTCCAACGCCGGTACACAGCTTACGTCCGGCACGTGAAACCTGCGAAGAATGTCACTGGCCCGAAAAATTTTACGACCGCAAACTGCGTGTAAAACGCTCGTACCTGGCCGATGAATCGAACACCGAATGGGACATTCATATGTTGCTTAAAACCAGCTCAGAACACAGCGCCCAGGGAATTAGCGAAGGTATTCACTGGCATATCAATCCGGATGTTCAGATTGAATACATCGCCTCCGATGAAAAACGCGGAGTGATTCCATGGGTAAAATATACCAACTTGAAAAACGGCGAAACAATCGTTTATGAGGATTCAGAAAACCGACTTTCCCAAAGCCATATGGATTCCCTTGAAGTTCGGGTAATGGACTGCCTCGATTGCCACAACCGGCCGTCGCACAACTATAAGGTTCCGCAAAATTTTATTGACGAATACATTGTTTCGGGCGGAATTTCAAAAGATTTGCCCGACATTAAATCGGTTGCCATGGGTATATTTACAATGGATTATTCGACAAAAGACAGTGCTTTTACAGCGATACAAACCCAGGTAAATGAGTACTACGAAATTATGTACCCTGAATTGCTCGAGTCGAACAAAAAGGAAATTGAAAATGCCATTGCCAGCATTCAGGAAGGATATTCAAAAAATATTTTCCCGTTCATGGGTGCCAGCTGGACAGAATATCCAAACCACCTGGGGCATTTGGAAACCGACGGGTGTTACCGGTGTCATAACGACCGGCACACCTCAACAAACGGAAAAGTAATTTCACGCGACTGTAACCTTTGCCATGCCATTACTGCGCAGGGAACACCAGATAACCTGGAAATCTCAAATGTGGCAAATCCGCTTGAATTTCAGCACCCGATTAATATAAACGAAGTGTGGCGTACCGAGCTTTGCTCAACATGCCATTTTCAGCTTTACTAATTGTTAATCACAACCTTTTTATCACAATTTTTCTTTCCTCTTTCCAATCTTAAACTATTTTTGGGCAACAATTTGAAGTCAGAGTTATGAAGAAGTTTTTTTCGTTTTTGTTTTCCATGCTTTTTACCGGAATTCTGGTAACCATTTTTGCAATTGCCATTGGTTATGCCACATTTATTGAAAATGATTACGGTACTCCAACTGCCAAAATTTTAATCTACAATTCCAGATGGTTCGAAATATTACTGGTTATCATTTCCATAAATCTTATCGGAAGCATTTTTCAAAACAGACTGTTTTCCAAAAGAAGATGGCCGGGATTCCTGTTCCATATTTCTTTTGTTTTTATGATTATTGGGGCAGGACTCACCAGGTATTACGGTTACGAAGGTACCATGCACATTCGCGAAGGGCAGTCTTCCAATTTTATTGTTTCTGAAGAAACTTACGTTAAAATAGCAGCAACTGACGGGCAATCAGCAACAGAGGAAGAATTCGAGGTCAAATTCTCACCATATACCGCAAACCGGTTTTCAGAGGAGGTTCAGCTGAACGGAAAAACAATTCAGGTAAAAAACCTGCAATACATGCCATCGGCGGCCGAAACTGTTGTTGCCGATCCAAACGGCGAACCCATTGTTTCTCTGATGGCTGTGGGTACTGCAATGCAACGAATTGATTTCAACCTGAAAAGCGGCGGTCAGAAAACCGTTGAAGGCAAAATCATTGCATTAAATGCGCAAAACGCAAGCGCCGATATCAATCTTGAAATAGAGCAGGGAAACCTCTATTTCACAGCTTCCGATTCGGTTTTTGTGCTGGACATGAGCGGACAAAGAGCAGAAGAAATTGCACCACTTGAACGCTACCGGATGAATACACAAACGGTTTATACACTTGGAAACCTCCATTTTGCAGTACGACAGTTTTTCCAAAGTGGAAAAGCACAGCTGGTATATGCTCCGCCTCAGCAGGGAGGCGCCGGGAGAGATGCCCTTCAAACTGAAATTACTTTGGGAAACCAGTCGAAAAACCTGATTGTTTATGGCATGAAAGGCATGATAGCGGAACCCTACACCACAACCATTGACGGCACAGAAGTTTCGGTCTCATTTGGTTCCAAAAAAATTGAACTCCCGTTTAGCATTTATTTAACCGATTTTCAGCTCGAACGGTATCCGGGCTCCAACAGCCCTTCATCGTATGCCAGCGAAGTAATATTGAAAGACGGGGAAACGGAAAAACCATTTCGCATTTTCATGAACAACATTTTAAAGTATCAGGGGTTCCGGTTTTTTCAGTCGTCGTACGATACCGATGAAAAAGGAACTATTCTTTCGGTGAACAGCGATGCCTGGGGGACTTCAGTCACCTATTTTGGTTATTTACTGATGGCCATTGGTTTTGTTTTAACCCTTTTGAACCGAAACAGCCGGTTTATGAAACTCATAAAAGCTTCGGCAAAGTTGCGCGAAGAGCGGAAAAAGCTGTTTGCAGTTTTTGTTTTCGGGTTATTCGTTTCGACCCTGAATGCCCAACCCGCACAAAATATTCAGCCACTGAATAAAAATCATGTCTCTGAATTTGAGGAACTACTGCTGCAAAGTACCAAAGGCCGCACCGAACCAACGGCAACCCTTGCTTCAGAGATCTTGCGTAAAGTGGCCAAAAAGAACAAATGGCAGGGAATGAATGCCACGGAAGTTTTTCTTTCCATGCAGGCAAAACCAGAGCAATGGAAAAATGTTCCGATAATTAAGGTGGCAGACCCTGAACTTCGGAAATTGCTGGGCATTTTAACCGATTATACAACCTTCAATACCATAGTCCAGCCGCGTGAAAGCGGAGGATACCGCCTTCAGAAACTGGTATCTGATGCGTTTGAAAAGAAAAGCAGCGAACGCAATAAATTCGACAAGGAAATTATTAATGTAGATGAGCGGGTAAACATTCTGTTTAACGTTTTTTCCGGCAATTTTCTTACGTTGTTCCCGGTTCCCGGCGACGAAAACCAAAAATGGGTAACAGCCAACGATGCCGCCGCTCTGGGCTCCGAAGGAGAAAATTTTGCGCAGCAATCCGCGCAGAATTACCTGAACGCTGTGGCTTCAGCAGACTGGGGAACAGCAACGCAGATTTTAAACCAAATTAAAAATTACCAGCAAAAAGAAGGTGCTCAGATTATTCCGTCAAAAACAAAAATCAAACTCGAAATTCTGTACCACAAATGGGATATTTTCGGAAAACTTTCCAAAATACTGCTCACGGTTGGCCTGGTATTGTTACTGCTGCAGCTTTATACCATTTTCAATCCGAAATTCAGGCTGACAGCAGTAAAACAAGGCTTTTTTATACTCATTTTACTGCTTTTTGCAGCACAAACAGCCGGCCTGGTTATCCGGTGGTATATTTCGGGCCATGCACCCTGGAGTAACGGATACGAATCGATGGTATTTGTGAGCTGGGCAACACTACTCACCGGAATAATCTTTGTTCAGCGATCCGAAATTACACTATCACTTACCACTCTGCTGGCCGGAATAACGCTATTGGTGGCCGGCTTCAGCTGGATGAGTCCTGAAATTACGAACCTTGTGCCGGTGTTAAAATCATACTGGCTTATTGTGCACGTAGCCATCATTATGGCCAGCTACGGATTCCTGGGCATTGGCGCCATGCTGGGTTTATTAAACCTGATACTGATTATTTTCAGAAGCAACAAAAACAAAGCGCGGGTAAACCACACCATAAAAGAACTGGTAGTTATCATTCACATTTCATTGATTCTGGGACTTTTAATGCTTACCTCCGGTTCGTTTATTGGCGGAGTATGGGCAAACGAAAGCTGGGGCCGCTATTGGGGCTGGGACCCCAAAGAAACGTGGGCAATGGTAACTATTCTGGTTTACACTTTCATTGTACACATGCACAAAATACCGGGATTTAAAGGAAATTATGCCGTTAGTGCCGCCTCACTTGTTGGTTTCGGTTCGGTGCTGATGACTTACTTTGGCGTAAACTACTACCTTTCGGGTTTGCACTCCTACGCGCAGGGCGAACCGGCACCTATTCCGTCGGGAGTTTATGTGGCCATTGTTTTGGTTTTACTGCTTGTTGCAGCAGCCTTTGTTTCAGATAAAAAGGAAAAACAGGAAGAAATTGTTGTTTAGCTAATCGTTATTCAGTCTGTACAATACGCGTTCGGGATTATCTTTTTTCGACAGGCTTTGAATGGTTTCAGTTGCCAGCAGCTGATTAATCGCATTTCTGATTGGAGCGTAAGCATCGTGCAACGGGCAGGGATTTTCTTCGTCGCAGTGCTTCAGTCCAAAACCGCAACCGGTAAAAATCTTATCACCTTCAATGGCCACAACAACATCCCGTAAAGGCAACTCTTTTTTATCCGGATTAAAAAAATAACCACCGTTTTTGCCTTTCAAAGATTCAATAAAACCCATACGTACCAAACGCTGCAAGATTTTAGCAGTAAAAGATGGAGGCGTAT
>CAZCPH010000050.1:6792-12950 GCA_964500105.1 uncultured Mariniphaga sp.
GCCTGCGGTCAAGCTGATTCTGCATTTGGATGTAAACCAGACCTCTCAATGCATATTCGGTTTCTTTCTTAAACACAGCAGTTTTTTTTAATGAAACAAATGTACAAAATTCTGGCAATGATTAAAAGACCTTTTAGTCTATCAATAAAAAAGATTTTTATATTTGTGCCTTTAACAATAAAAATCAAGCTTTATGAAGACAAAGAAATTATGGTTAGGTTTCATTGCCGTGATGGTTATCTCTTTTGGAGTTTTGCTTTATTATGGAAAAGAAATTTACCGCGAAGCCCCACCTGTTCCAGAAAAAGTGGTTACCGAAACAGGAGAAACGTTATTCACCGGACAGGACATTAAAGACGGGCAAAACGTGTGGCAATCGATTGGAGGTCAGCAGTTGGGCACCATTTGGGGGCACGGAGCATACCAGGCACCCGACTGGACTGCAGACTGGCTCCATCGTGAAGCCGTTTTTATGCTCGATCTCCTGGCCATGAACACACACGGAAAAAATTATGATGAACTGACGGAAGAGCAACAGGCGGCAGTTCGTGTGACCCTTCAGCGCGATTTGCGCACAAACACCTATGATCCGCAGCAAAAAACCATTACAGTTTCTGCATTACGTGCCGAAGCATTTAATAATGTAAGCGAGCACTACGCCGGACTATTTACCGACGACCCTGAGCTGGCGCACCTGCGCGATGCATACAGTGTTCCCGAAAATTCGCTGAAAGATCCGGAAAGGGTGAGGTTGCTCAATACCTTTTTCTTCTGGGCATCGTGGGCATGCGTTACTCAACGGCCGGGGCAAGATATAACCTATACCAACAACTGGCCTCCCGACGACCTGATTGGCAATAAACCCACCGGAGCCATGATTCTCTGGACCGGATTCAGTGTGATCATCCTGCTGGCGGGTATTGGACTGATGGTTTGGTATTACGCTTCGAAAAAGGAGGAAGAAGAACTGAAGCCACCAACTTCGCATCCGTTGATAAACAGTGTGCAAACGCCTTCACAAAAAGCTACGTTGAAATATTTCTGGATTGTAACCCTTCTCATTCTGGTTCAGGTGGTTATGGGAATTATTACAGCCCACTATGGTGTTGAAGGACAAGCTTTTTACGGATTTCCACTGGCCGACTGGCTCCCCTACTCCATTTCGCGAACCTGGCACGTACAACTTGCCATTTTCTGGATTGCAACCTCCTGGCTCGCCACAGGTCTTTACTATGCACCGGCCATTTCAGGTGTTGAACCGAAGTTTCAGCGACTGGGAGTTAATTTACTGTTTGGCGCTTTGCTGGTAATCGTTGTTGGCTCTTTGGCTGGCCAATGGATGGGTGTGATGCAGAAACTGGGGTTGGTGGAAAATTTCTGGTTCGGCCACCAGGGATACGAATACGTTGATCTGGGACGATTCTGGCAGATTTTTCTGTTTGCAGGTTTGTTTATCTGGTTATTCCTGATGGGACGTGCTATCTGGCCGGCACTACAACAAAAAAATGAAAACCGTCATCTGCTAACTCTCTTTCTTGTGGCATCAGTGGCTATTGCAGTTTTCTATGGCGCAGGCCTCATGTGGGGCCGCCAGACCAACCTGGCCATTGCCGAATACTGGCGCTGGTGGGTGGTTCACCTTTGGGTGGAAGGGTTCTTCGAAGTTTTTGCCGTGGTGGTAATGGCCTTCCTCTTTGTCAGGATGCAGCTTGTAAAAGCAAATACTGCTACGCTGGCAGTGCTTTTCACCACCATAATATTTCTTTCAGGTGGAATTTTGGGAACATTTCACCATCTCTATTTTACCGGAACACCCACTGCGGTGATGGCCATCGGGGCATCATTCAGTGCACTCGAAGTAGTACCACTTGTGCTTATGGGTTACGAAGCATACGACAACATGAAAATTTACCGAAGTTCAACCTGGATAAAAGCCTACAAATGGCCTATATACAGTTTCATCGCTGTTGCTTTCTGGAATCTGGTGGGAGCAGGAATTTTCGGATTCCTCATCAATCCGCCCATTGCATTGTATTATATGCAGGGACTGAATACCACCCCGGTTCACGGACACACTGCACTGTTTGGTGTTTACGGAATGCTGGGAATTGGTCTGATGCTTTTCGTTTTGCGCGACATGGATTCTGTTTCGGTTTGGAAAGAAAAGTGGCTGAAATTCTCTTTCTGGGCTATTAATATCGGATTAATGGCAATGGTGCTCATCAGCGTTCTGCCCATTGGTCTGGCCCAGACATTTGCCAGCGTGCAGGAAGGTTTATGGTATGCCCGTTCTGCAGAATTTCTGCAAACTCCGCTCATCGACACTTTTAAATGGCTAAGGGTTATTGGCGACACCATTTTTGGGCTGGGAACCGTAGCACTGGTCTGGTTTATATTCGGTTTGAAATTTGGCTGGAGTATCGATCAGGGGAAAAAATTAAATAATTGATTCATTTGAAGTCAGACCTGGGAAAAAAATATCCAGGTCTGGCTCTTTTAAATGCTTTTCGACAAAACCTGGTAAAAAGTAAAAACGGTTTCTCTTGGTTCTATTCAAAAAAAATTCCATTTAATTTTCCTGAATAAAAATATAGGAATAGCTAATATTGCTAAAATACAGTTTGAATTAATTTCTCAAAATTGGTTATTGTGATGATTTTGGTTTTTCGGTAAATCTTTATATCTAACAAATCATTGTCACCTGTAACTAAATAATCTGCGTTACTCTTTTTTGCGAGGGCAAGGAGAAAATCATCCTTAGGATCACGACAGACATTTTGAATTTTTTCAATTTTATAAACTTTCCCGATTATTCTGATAAATTCCACTAAATCTTTAACATCATTTGGCGAAAAGTATTTTCTAATTTATGACGCGAAGTAACAAGGATTATTTCTTTAATATTCTGCACAGTCACTATAATCAATACCAATCTTTAAGATATTTATCAGGATAAATTTGTCTTTAATTTTTAATTTTGTATAGTTCTTGCCACGTTTTTAAAATTTTTTAAAACCACATTATGAGTGAACATATTGACAATTCGAAATTCAGAAAAGCCAAGCTGAAAGAGCTTATTTTGAAATTACATGAAGGAGAATCGGAAGAACAGGTTCGGCAGGAGTTGCTGGTGAGCCTGAGCAACATCCCTTACGGCGAAGTGGTGGAAGTGGAACAGGAACTCATTTCCGAAGGATTGCCCGAAGAGGAAGTGCTGAAACTTTGTGATGCCCATTCTGCGGTTTTGGAAGGAAAAGTTGATCTGTCGGCAGCCAAAACCATTCCCGAAGGTCATCCCGTGGATGTAATGCTGGAAGAAAACAAAGCATTGAAACGTGTGGCCGGAAATGTGATTTCCACCCTTGAAGCCCTGAAATATGTAAAAGAAGAACACCTTGAAGACACTATTCTTCAACTGAAAACCGGATTCAACCAATTGGTGGATGTGGACAAACATTATCAGCGAAAAGAGTACCTGATTTTCCCTTACCTCGAAAAAACCGGCATAACCGGTCCGCCCAAAGTGATGTGGGGAAAACACGATGAAATAAGGGAATTGCTGAAAGGAAGCATCGAAATTCTGCATACCCCCGATTTAACCAAAGACGATCTGATAGCATCTGCCGAACTGGTACTCATACCTGCAGCAAAAGGCGTTGTGGAAATGACCGTAAAAGAAGAAGAAATTCTGTTCCCGATGGCCATGGATTCACTCTCCGACGGAGACTGGTATCAAATTCGAAAACAATCGGTCGAAATTGGCTTTTGCCTGTACGACCCACCAACTAACTGGACACCCGCAGGATTGGAAGAAGAAAACATAAACACAGCACAAAAAGAAGGTGGAAATATCCAGCTTCCTTCGGGCAGTTTTACAGCAGAGGAGTTGCTGGCAATTTTAAACACCGTGCCGGTTGACATGACTTTTGTTGATCGCAACGATAAAGTAAAATATTTCACCCAGGGTTCCGAGCGCATTTTCCAGCGCAACCGGGCTATTCTCAACCGCGATGTACGGCATTGTCATCCACCCGCCAGCGCACATATCGTCGACAAAATTCTTGAAGATTTTAAAAGCGGAAAACAAGACCGGGCTCCGTTCTGGATTAATATGAAAGGAAAATTCATTCACATCGAATATTTTGCCCTGCGAAACGAAAAAGGGGAATATTTAGGTACACTTGAAGTTTCGCAAAACCTTACCGAATATAGGGCTCTTGAAGGAGAACAACGTATATTATCGTACAAATAGAAATCATGGAAAACAAGGAAAATATCATTATATCACCCAAAACAAAAGTATTACAGCTCATTGAATCCTGGCCGCAGCTCGAAGATGTGCTCATAGAATATGTGCCGGCTTTCAGCAAGTTAAAAAATCCGGTTTTGCGCAAAACAGTGGCAAAAATTGCCACCTTGCAACAGGCAGCAGCCATCGGAAACGTAAAAGTGGAAGACCTCATCAACCGGTTGCGTAAAGAAGTTGGCCAGGATTTGCCGGGAGAAACCCAGGGCATTGGCTACAACATTTCCCGGCCCTGGTGGATGGACGAAAAGCCAATTTACAAAACCCTGGACGCACGGGAAATGCTGGCTGCAGGAGAACATCCGGTGAATCAGGTGATGGCTGATTTGAAGCAACTTCCGGCAGGAAACCTTTTTAAGCTCGAAGCACCTTTTCTGCCCGCTCCGCTCATCGACAAAGCTTCAAGCATTGAAATTGAACATTGGGTAAACGAAATTTCGGAAGCTGATTTTGAAATTTATTTTTATAAACCGGGCTAAATTTTTACATTTAACCTGTTTTATATAAATGAATTGAACCAAAACCCATTCTCATGTTGGTAAAAGCATACGGAAGTGCAGTTTTCGGAATCAATGCAACAACTATTACCATTGAAGTTGACGTAACACAGGGCATCAAGTTTTTGCTGGTTGGTTTGCCCGACAGCGCCGTGAAAGAGAGCCAGCAGCGTATTGAATCGGCCTTGCGGCTCAACGGATTCAGCTGGCCCCGTTATAAAATCATTATCAATATGGCACCTGCCGATATCCGTAAAGAGGGTTCGGCATACGATTTGCCACTTGCAGCAGCAATTCTGGCAGCTTCAAAACAAATCAGCGACGAAAAACTGGGAAAATACATATTGATGGGCGAATTGTCGCTCGACGGTTCGCTACAACCCATTAAAGGCGTTTTGCCCATTGCCATCAACGCACGCAAAGAAGGGTTCGAAGGTTTTATCCTTCCCAAACAAAACGCCCGCGAAGCGGCAGTGGTTGATAAATTAAAAGTTTACGGCGCCGAAAACCTGCGCGAGGTAACCGATTTCCTGAATGGCGAAGACAACATGGAACAAACCATTGTAGATACCCGTGCCGAGTTTTATGCGCAAATCAACAACAATCCGCTGGACTTTTCCGACGTAAAAGGTCAGGAAAATGTTAAACGGGCTCTGGAGATTGCTGCAGCGGGAGGACATAACATCATTCTCATTGGTCCCCCCGGGTCCGGAAAAACCATGCTGGCCAAACGGATTCCCACCATTTTACCACCATTTACACTGAAAGAAGCGCTGGAAACCACCAAGATTCATTCGGTGGCAGGGAAAATCGGAAAAGATACTTCGTTGATGACCCAGCGGCCGTTCCGCAGTCCCCACCACACAATCTCTGACGTGGCCTTGGTGGGCGGCGGGAATTACCCGCAACCGGGGGAAATTTCCCTGGCGCACAACGGCGTTTTGTTTCTGGACGAACTACCAGAATTTAAACGTACCGTTTTGGAGGTGATGCGCCAGCCGCTGGAAGACCGTTTGATTACTATTTCGCGGGCAAAGTTTTCGGTGGAATATCCCAGCAGTTTTATGCTGGTGGCTTCCATGAATCCCTGTCCGTGCGGGTATTACAACCATCCCACCAAAGATTGTGTATGCGCGCCGGGCGTGGTGCAGAAATACCTGAACAAAATCTCCGGTCCGTTGCTCGACCGCATCGACATTCATCTGGAAGTGGTGCCAGTGCCGTTTAAAAAACTGGCCGAAATGGAATCGTCGGAAAACAGTGAAACGGTTCGCAAACGGGTAATAGTTGCCCGAAAAATTCAGGAAGAACGATTTGCTGAGCACAAAGGCGTTTATTCCAATGCACAGATGAGC
>CAZCPH010000051.1:0-5931 GCA_964500105.1 uncultured Mariniphaga sp.
AATTGGCCCATTCTGGGTAACGATGGGTCATGGATTCAGTTAAACCAGCAACAGGATTGGGAAAAAGTGGGTAATTTTAATCCTGATTTAATGATGGGAATGCAAACCGCACTGCGATACAAAAGATGGTCGATGAGTGCAAGTATTGACTGGAGAGTAGGAGGTGAATTTGTATCTTATACCTACCGTTACGGCGAATCGGACTGGAAATCGCAGAGGCAGCTGGATAACCTGGTTCCCGGTGGACTGATGTCGTCGGCTGAACTTGAAGATTATCTGAAGTCAAATCCCGACGAATACATCATTCCCCAAAACGGAAAATACCCAAGGGTTGGCGGGCATACACAGGAAACCGGCGGAATGCAACTGCCTGACGGATATTACGATGGTGCATTTATCCCGGGTGTTAGACAGGTTGCAGGAGCAGATACTCCTGATGATTACAGCGACGATGTATATGTTGAAAACCTGGGGGGTGAAGGAACTATTCTTGCACCGATTACAGATACCTACCCATGGAGTTACAACAAAAACGTAACTTTCGATGCGTCATTTATCAAATTGCGCGAGTTGTCAATTGCCTACAATCTTCCTAATTTTGGGAAAATTAAAAATGCTTCGGTTGCACTTTATACCGGTAATCTGATGTTGTGGACCAAAGCCAAAATCGGTATTGATCCGGAACGGGCTTTCCAGGCCAATTCCGGAACACAGGGAAACACAGTTAGCCAGTTTAAACAGGGATATGAGAGGCAGAATGTGATGCCGTGGAGTGCATCAGGAGGTATCAGGTTAAACTTCAGTTTTTAATTAACCATCTAAATTCAAAAAGAATATGAAAACCATGAAATATCTTAGAATATTATTTATCACGATTCTGACATTTGGAATAATGTCGTCGTGTGAAGACTTGACAGAACTGAATAATAACCCCAATGCCATTGATGCAGAAGACGGAAACGTCAACCTTCTAATGCCGTCGGTTTTGGGGCCTGCTGCAAGGAATTACCTGCAGCTGGGAATCGAAAACATGGCTGGTGCAGTGCAGTTTATTCATCAATCCGGTTGGGGTGGTGGTACCAATGCTTTTGATTGGGATAACCGCGGTTGGGAAGGGTATTACGATATCCTTCGTACCAATGAATTGCTCATTGAAAATGCTTCAAAACAGGGATTTCCATTTCACGAAGGTGTTGGATTGACTATGCGTGCGTTTTTGTTTGGACAAATTGCCGATTACTGGGGCGATGCTCCCTACAGTGACGCATTGAAGGCGTATTCCGGCGAAATGAACAACCTCTATCCGGCATACGACTCACAGGAAACTATTTATATGGGCGTGATTGAAGACCTGAAAGCTGCTGCAGCACTGTTTGCGACTGGAGACAATACAGGTATTAGCAGCAGTGCTGATTTATATTACGGTGGAAATGTGGCCGGATGGGAAAAATTCGCCAATTCACTTCTAATCAGGTATTATGTCAGGATTTCTGAAAAGAGTCCGGCATCGAAGGCCGCAGTTGAAGCCATTGTTTCCGGAGGAAAATTTATCACCACTGCAACTGAAGATGCAACAATGGATTATACGGGTGGCCCCAGTGATCAGTGGCCGTTCATTTACACCGATGAAACCAGCTCCACCCGAAATATGGCGTGTGCAACCATTATCAACCAGATGAATACCACCAATGACCCGCGTATCGGTGTTTATTTTGCACCCGTTACCATTAGGTGGGTTCCCGATAACTCCATTTCCGGTGCAACTGCCGCGACAAAAATGCTGGTTGATGGCGTAGAAACCGATATTTATCCGAACTGGATTGACTATCAGGACAAGTCAAATACCTTTACCAAGTTGTATAATCCGGATGATACTTCGTTTGTGGATACAGAATATGTGGGAGTGCCTGCCGGTTTGAGGTCAACCGATATTCATGCCTACAACGGTTGTTACAATGGCGCACAGGGAAGGTTCAATCATCACGTTTCAACATTAAATCCAATGTTTATGGACGGAAGCCCCAGGGCAGGTGATATGCTGCAGGCCCGTCTGGTTTCAGCTGCCGAAATGCATTTTACGCTGGCTGAAATGGCGTTGAAAGGATGGAACGTTGGAGATGCTGAAACCCATTACCGTGCCGGAATTCAAAATTCATTGCAAACATGGGGTGTGGCTGATCAGTTTAATTCGTTCTATTCCAATGTTGAATTTGACGGAACTGTGGAACAGGTACTTACCCAGAAATGGGTGGCCAGTTTCTGTAACGGAACCGAATCCTGGTGCGATTACCGGCGTACAGGTTATCCCGAATTTAGCCTGATAGTTGCCGAAGCACGGGCACCGGTTCCGGCAGTAAGGTTTGGTTATGGAAGCGATGAACTGAACAACAATACGGATAATGTGAATGTTGCCATCGAAAGACTGGAAACCACACAATACTCCGGCACTATTGGAAAAAACAGCGTATATTCAAGACCATGGGTTATTCAGGGTACTGGTAAACCCTGGTAAAGCAATACATTTTAATTTTTAAACTTTGGGTTAAGGAGGACATGGATATTCCGTGTCCTCTTTTTCAAAAAAAGAAAATGAAAATAATTCGATATAGATTTCTGCTTGTTTTTTTCATTTTAACGGGTTTTCATGCCAGTGGAAAAGAAAATTTGCAGGGTATTGTATTTTCAGACTCCAACCAAAATGGAATCCTCGATTCCGGAGAATCAGGAATCTCCGGAGTTTGCATTTCCAACGGAAAAACGGTAGTACAAACCGATGCTTCCGGGAAATGGGAACTGCCTGCCGAAAATATGAATTCTGTTTTTGTAATAAAACCAGCCGGTTATGCAGTTCCGGTGAATCAGGACAACATTCCACAACATTTTTATTTGTTGGAGAAGGGTAAATCTTCAGAGATTCATTTTCCGCTTTATCCGCTTGACGAAAATGATAAATTTTCAGTGTTGTTTTTTGGCGATACCCAGGCACGGGGTTTACGCGAAGTCAATTTTATTTTGCACGATGTGGTGGAAGAATGCCTTGGAACCGATGCTGTGTTTGGGGTTTCGCTGGGAGATATTGTGGCCGACGACCCCAACCTGTTTGCCGAAGTGAGTCAGGGCATCGGGCAGATTGGCATCCCGTGGTACAACATTTTTGGCAACCACGACCACGACCGCGACGAAACGCGCAATGAAAGTAAAGACAAAACCTTTCGCCGGTTTTTCGGCCCTTCCACCTATGCTTTTGAATACGGGCAGGTAGCCTTCATCGGTTTAAACAATATTTTTTTTAATGAAGCCGGAAAATATCATGCTAATCTTTCGAATGAGCAGCTTTCATTTATTGAAAATTACCTTTCGTTTGTACCCGAAGAAAAGCTGGTGGTGCTCATGATGCACATCCCACTGGTGCGAATCGATACGCGCGACAGGTTATATGAGATTCTGCAGAACAGAAAACACACCTTTTCCATTTCAGGGCATGTACACGAGCAAATCAATCTGTTTGTTGTTGAGGATATGGGATGGAAAGGCGAACCGCCACACCATCATTTAATCAACGCCACGGTTTGCGGAAGCTGGTGGTGCGGGCTGCAAGATGAATCAGGCATACCGCATGCCACCATGAACGACGGGGCGCCCAACGGTTACTCCATTGTTACTTTTGATGGAAACAGTTACAGCGTTCGGTTTAAAGCTGCACGCCGCCCGGCAGATTACCAGATGAACATTTACCTGCCTGATGAACTGACACAAAACGAGTTGGACACAACAAATGTACTGGCGAATATTTTTGCCGGTTCCAGCCGTTCCAAAGTGGAAATGCGCATAGGAAAGAACGATGAATGGATTTCCATGCAACAGGTGGATACCATCGATCCCCAAGTTTTGCGCATGCACCTGCTCAGTCCCGTTCTGGACACGGAAATTGACGGGCAAACCCTCGAAGATGTTTTCGGGTATAAAATGGATTACCCCAGTATTTCAAACCATATATGGCAGGGAAAACTTCCCGAAGGACTTGAAATCGGAACTCATACCGTTACTGTGCGTACAACTGACATGTTTAACCAAAGCTGGACTGGCCACAGGATTTTCCGGGTTCGGTAATTAAAAATAAAAGATTAAAAATCAATTCAATACATTAACCATGAATAAAAATAGTTTAGTCACCTTCATTGTTTTTACATTTTTTCTGGCAGGAATGATGCCGGGAACTGCTTCCCCAAAAGTAAAGCCTGTTCATTTCGATGCGCCTTTCGTTCAGGATTACAGCATTAAATACTATTTCAACCAACCGGATGTGACTCTTAAAAAAGTGGCTGCCGACCGCAACGGAAAAATCCAGGTTTTGGCTTCAAACGGACTGTTGCATCCTCATGCCGGGGCATTTCTTTATCCCGGAACGTTGGAAAAGGATGGCACACACCGGCCGTTCAACGATAAAAATTTTGCCGGTCTGGCAGCGTACCGGCAGCAACTGATTTATCTCGACGATGAGGCTGTACTGAGTAACGCCTGGGCCGGAGAGCTGTTTTCCAAACACCAGATGCCAAAAGCGCAGCTGTTCACTGCCGGCGAGGATTTTACCTTCCTGCTGGCCGAAGGCAGAAACCTGAAACTCATAAAAAATTCGCAGGAACTCTGGAAAGGACGAACGCCGGAACAGGTTTTGGAACTGAAATTTTCTCCTGCAACCGGAAAATACTGGATTTTAACGTCTAAAGCGCTTTTTACATTTTCTGCGGAAAGCAAAGAGCTAAAAACTTTTATTGAAGGCAACGGGTTTACCTCATTCGATGTAGTTGGCTTTGGCACGAAAACCGTTATCGGCACACCCAATGGATTTATTGAAATCAATAATATTGCTCAAAAGCAAATGGGTGAAAAAAATTCGAAACTTCCTGTGCCTGAAATTACTGTGGTGAAAGAGGTAAACGGCAATGTGTGGTTCGGTTCGCCCGAAGGTGCTTTTATGCAACGAAACGACGGTAAATTCAATTACTACTATGGACAACGCTGGTTGCCCGGAAACCGCGTAATCGACATTGCAGAAGGACCGAATAATTCGGTTTTGGTTTTGACCGACAAAGGCCTGGGACAGATTTTTTTCAAAGAAATCACTTTGGCTGATAAGGCAAAATACTTTGAAAAGCAGGTGCGTATGCGTCACATCCGCAACGGATTCAATGCATCTCTAAGTGGAATGACAAACGGAGATTTGTCCACCGGCTATCTGGACGACTCCGATAACGACGGGCTTTGGACCTCCATGTATCTCGGCAGCCAGGTTTTCAGGTATGCAGTTACCCAATCGGAAGAAGCACTGCAGAATACCATTGAATCGCTGGATGCCATGGAACGGCTTTACACCATAAATCCGGTACCTGGATTTCCGTCGCGTTCGTTTGAGCGCAGTGGCTACATCGATATTCTTTCTGATCCCGAGCGCTGGCAAAATTCCTCCGACCCAGAGTGGGACTGGAAAGCCACTACCAGCAGCGACGAAGCCATTGGACACGTGTTTGTGTTTGGCGCCATTGCCGAACTCATCGATGTGGAACCGGTAAAAAATAAGGCTGTCAGGTTGCTCGACGAATTGATGCAACACATTGTGGACAACGATTTTTACCTGATTGATTATGACGGGAAACCTACGCTCTGGGGGAAATGGCATCCCGATTACGTAAACGGATTTCCAACTTCTGTGGGCGACCGCAAACTGAACAGTTCAAATATTGTGGCCATGCTGCAAACTGCCTATCATTTCACTAAAAAGGAAATTTACAAGGAAAAGGCTTTCGAACTGATGCACGACTACGGCTACCTCGAAAACCTGATGCGCCCTATGGAGGAGATTGGCAAAGCGCCGGATGGAGCTGACAATTGGGCTGCCATGTTATCCGAATCGTGGAACCATTCCGACGACGA
>CAZCPH010000051.1:5984-9513 GCA_964500105.1 uncultured Mariniphaga sp.
TTTAACGATACTCTGAAAGCCATGTTTCGCGAAAGTATCATTGATCACTGGGAGTACGAACGACCTGAGAAAGAAGGACTTTGGAATTTGTTTACGGCTATGGTAAGCCATGAATTCGATTTGGATGAAGCCATCTGGTATTTGCAGGAATATCCGATGGATCTCATCACCTGGACCGTAAAAAACAGCCACCGGAAAGATATTCAGCTTATTCCTGAAAATTTCCGCCGGCAAACCACTGAAGAAGTTTTACCACCCGATGAGCTGCAAATCCGCCGGCATAATGCCAACCGTTTCGGACTCGATGGCGGCAACGACGGAAGCTCAGAGTACAGTGCCGGTGATATCTGGTTGTTGCCTTACTGGCTGGGTCGCTATCTGGAAGTGATAGAATAGTTTAATGAGAAAATGAAAAAATCCGTTTATTGTGTAAATTTAGTTTAGTTCGTTAACTTGTGAAAGCGCATTTGGTTGTTAGAATAACCGGTGCGCTTCTCTCTTTTAATTGAAAATCATTCAGGAATGAATAAAATGAAATTTGGATTTTTTGAAATTGTTTTTATTGGTGTAACTGCCCTGGTGCTGGCTGGTTGTTCACATAGTCAGGCACCTTCGGTAAAATCGGTTGAACAGGTGATGGATGAAGTTATTACCCGGCTATATGATACGATGAGTGAAGAGGAACTGGAAGCAATCGATCAGCAAAAAGCCATGTCACTTTTTAGTGAAGAAGACCTGAAAGTGCTTTCAGCCCGTCACTGGGTGTTCGAAGCAAATGTGCCGGTGGTGGTTTCACTTATGCGAAGTAAAAGTCAGAAGGTAATGCCTTTCTGGCTCGAATCCGCCGGCTTTGAGAAAACAGACATGGAAATGCGCAACGAATACCACACTTACGAAGTATGGCAAAAAAAAATTGACAAAGGAACGGTAGAGCTGGGAATCAACGGATTTGATAATTTTGCCTACCACTATTTTGTTGCGGTGGCGCCGCAAAACAAAAACGACCGGTTGGAATTATCTAATTTTATTCCTGAAAACCAATATGTAGGCGTTCTGGATAACGGTGCTTTCACTTACCACGACTGGACCGAGTTGGTTCTGCAGGATGTTCCCGAAGAACTGAAAGGACAAAAACTGCTCACTACCATTCGTGGTAGGGGAAAAGAGTCTCATCTGATTGGCGCTTTTCGTAAAACCCAGTTCCCGTCGTCCGCCGAACCCGACCAGCTTTTGCTGACCTGGAGCGCCGACCCGTCAACCAGTATGGATATTCAGTGGCGAACCAATACCACAGTGGAAACCGGAGAAGTGAAATACCGCGTTTCGGGAAGTAACGAGGTGCAAACAACTATGGCGGAAAAATATGTGATGGAAGACCGCGAACTGATGAACGACCGGTTCATTCACCGGTTCACAGCAAAATTAAGGAATTTGAAACCGGGAACCGGATATGAATACCTGATTTCACCCGAAACCGACTGGGCCAAAGCCTGCAATTTCTCCACAGCTTCCGAAGATGACTCTTATTCGTTTATCTGGTTTGGCGATGTGCACAACAATAAGGAATTTGGTGATCTGCACTTGAAAGCAGAAACTGTTCATCCTGAAGTGGCTTTTTACTCCATCGCCGGCGATTTGGTGGGCGACGGTCTCTACCGTGATCAATGGGACGAACTTTTTGAATATTCCAAAGAAGTGAATTGCAAAAAACCGCTCATGAATGTGCCGGGAAACCACGACAACCGGCTGGGGCTTGGCTCTAAAATGTTTCGCGATATGTTTAGCTATCCCACAAATGGCCCGGATGGAGTTCCGAAGGAACAAACCTATACCTTCACCTATAAAAATACGCTTTTCCTGATGCTCGATGCGACATCATCAGTGGAAGCGCAAACGGAATGGATTGAAACCCAGTTGGCCAACACCTCGGCAACCTGGAAAATTGCCGTGTTCCACTTTCCTCCATACAACTGGGAAGAACCTTATTTGAACATCCAGGAGGAGTGGATTCCGGTGTTCGACAAGTACCATGTGAACATGGTGTTCAGTGGCCACATTCATTACTATATGCGCTCCAAACCCATGAAGGGCGGGCAGGTTGTGGATTCGTACAACGACGGAACCGCTTACATAATTTCACTGGGAATTCCCGGCCGAAACGAAGAAATTGCAGACGAACCCTATGCTGCCGTGCGGGAACAGGATTGCTGGCTTTATCAGCACATTCGCATTGATGGAAACAAACTTTTTTACCAGTCAGTGAATTTTGATGGTGAGGTTATTGATGAATTTGAAATTGTTAAGACAGAAAACTAGCGATATTCAAAACCTGTTGTTATATTTATCAGAAATTCAAGGGATTCAAAATCAAAATCATGCATACTAAAGTTCGTGTTCAAATCAACCACTTAAGAAGTTTATTTTCAGGTGGAGCGTTTTTATTTCTTTCAGTTCTTGTGTTATCGGGTTGCCAGCCCAAATGGGACATTCAGAACCCGTATGCCGAAGTGGACTGGGCAAATCACCAGCGCTACAAAGCCAATTTTCACACACACACCACCCGCAGCGACGGACGTATGAATCCGCAAAACGTAGTGGACAAATACCATGCGCTGGGATATGAAATTCTGGCCATTACCGATCACAACGAAGTAACCTGGCCATGGACCGGATTTGCTGAGTTGAATGCAAGCAACGGTTCGCAGCAGCGACTTGGAAGCGGTCAGCTGGAAGTTCAGGATTTGGTTTATGAAAACCGCGACCCGCAGCAACTGGGAATGCTGGCCATTCAGGCCAACGAGCTTTCGCGGCACCACCATACGGGCAGTTTTTTTAACGACCACAACAATACAGAAACCGAAGAGGAATCGTTGAAAGCGGTGGCAGCCAAAAACGGGCTGAACATGTTTTACCACCCGGGCCGCTATACCACCCGCGATCCGGAAACATACAGCATCGACTGGTATGTGGATTTTTATCAGCGATTCGATCAACTTATCGGTATGGAAATTTACAATCAGGGCGACCGCTATCCAACTGACCGGGAAACTTATGATGCGGTTCTTTCGCGGCTGATGCCCGGCCGCCCGGTGTGGGCCTATTCCAACGATGACATGCACCACAGCAGCACGCTGGGGCGCAACTGGAATGTTTTGCTTCTGCCTGAGCTCAGCGAAATCTGGGTGCGCAAAGGAATGCAGGAAGGCCGCAGTTATTATGTGTATTCGCCGTCGGGGCATAACGCCGCTGTTTTACCCGAAATTCATGAAATTAAGGTAAACAGCCGCAAAGGCCTGATTGAAGTGAATGTAACCGGCCACGATTCCATCCGCTGGATTTCGGGTGGGGAAGTGGTTTCTCGCGGAACACAGCTTTCGCTCAAAGAAAATCCGGAAGTTGAAAAATACGTTCGCGCCGAAATATTAGGGCCGGGCGAAGTCATTATGGGAACGCAACCCTTTGGGATCAAATAGAAAAAATAAACCAACTACTGCTGAAACGCCTTCCTGTACTCCGAGGGTGTTTTTTT
>CAZCPH010000051.1:9523-12836 GCA_964500105.1 uncultured Mariniphaga sp.
TACGTTCGAGCCGAAATATTTGGGCCTGGAGAAGTTATTGTGGGAACACAGCCGTTTGGGATTAAATAAATAGAGTTTGTTTTTAAACCTTCAAGGTTTCGTTCCGGCGCTCTTAAAATCCCTTAGGGTTACGCAGTTCCCTAAGGGATTTTGTTTGAAAAAACCTTGAAGGTTTGACTGCTACTGAATTTCTCATTTCATCAAGGTTGCCCTCCCAGGCAACTTATCCTTTCATTTTAAGAAGTCTGTCCCGTTTTATCGATTCAACCGTATTTTCAAGCGAAAAATTGATGGCCTCTTTCATCGATTTTAACTGGTATTTTTTCATACCCCTTTACTGCTGAAACGCCTTCCTGTACTCCGAGGGCGTTTTTTTCATCACCACCTTAAAGTAGTGGTTAAAATTGGCCAGGTTATTATAGCCGCATTCGTAGCAAATCTGGGTAATCTGTTTGTCGGTTTCGGCCAGCAGCCGGGCGGCAATGCCAATGCGCACACTTTTCACATAATCCATAAAAGTCTGGTTGGTTTTCTTTTTAAAGTAGCGGCAAAACGAGCTGGGCTCCATGCAAACCAGTTTGGCGGCATCATTCAGATTTAGTCCGTTTTGTACATTCTGGAAAACATATTCGTAAATTTTGTCAATCTGTTCCCGGTCTTTATTGTAGGTGTTGGGCATCGACGATGGCAGCGCCAGGTATTCGCGGTCTTCGATTTGCAGCAGCAGACTGAATACTTTTAACAGCTCGATATAGCGTTCAAGTCCTTCCATGTGTACCATTTTTTTGAGCGATTCGGCTACTTTTTTGGTTTTCGGACCTTTAAACAAAATTGCACTTCCGGACTCTTTCAGCAGGTTAACCACTTCGTTCAGTTCGGGAATATTGAAAAAATTGGAACTGATGATATTCTCATAAAAATGGGTTACTACACATTCACCATGCCCGTCGCTGCCGGGTTCCAATACCTCCCAGCAATGCGAAATGTTGGGTCCAAGTAAAACAAGGTCGCCTTTGGTGTAGCTTGAAATGTGATTCCCCACAATCCTTCTCCCCGAACCTGATGTTATGTAATTCAGCTCGAAATTCTTGTGTGAGTGGATTTTATCAGAATCGGGATCCATTTTGTACCGGCGGGTAATGAATGAATGTTTGTGCGAAACATCAATTTTTTCGTAAACAAATCTCATATTGTTTTTTTTTAACCGTAAAGTGTAAATATAAAAGATATTTTTTGATTATTGGTCAAAATTCAATGTAAAATAAACAATTTTCAACAAGTATTTTGAGCCGGTTTGCTTTTCTTTTGTAATAAGGATTTACCTGTAAAATCCGGATGTAAAAACAGAACTTTCTATTACAAAATGATTATGGAACTTCCATTACGCGGAATTATTCCCCCGGTTGTTACTCCACTTGAGAATGACAATGAACTGGATGAACGGGGAATTGAGAGATTAATACATCATCTGCTTGAAGGTGGTGTTCATGGAATTTTTTTACTGGGAACTACCGGTGAGGCGACAAGTTTGCGTTACAAGCTGCGCGAGAACTACATTCGGCTGGCTTGTTCCCTCGTCAATAAAAGAGTGCCTGTAATGGTTGGCATAACCGATACTTCGTTTGACGGATCCGTGGAACTGGCACATGTTTGCAAAGATGCCGGGGCCGATATGGTTGTTGTGGCGCCGCCCTATTATGTTCCCATTTCACAGGTTGAAATGCGCTGCTATCTCGACGATCTGGTTCCCAAACTGCCGTTGCCTTTTCTGTTGTACAATATGCCGTCGCATACCAAACTGCACATGTCGGTAAAAACAGTGGAACACGCCAAAGAGCTTGGAGCGCTGGGAATAAAAGACAGTTCGGGCGATATGCTTTATTTGCTGTCGCTGATTGACGCATTTAAGAATTCACCGGAGTTTTCGGTAATTACCGGCACAGAAATTTTTATTCCGGAAACCATTTTGCAGGGCGGACATGGAGCTGTTGCCGGTGGTGCAAATATGTTTCCCCGATTGTTTGTAGAATTTTATCATGCTTCGCTGGAACATGACTACAGCCGCATTGATTTTTTACGACAGATTGTGATGAAAATATACAATACTGTGTACAATGTTGGTACTTTTGCTTCAAGGTACACAGTGGGAACCAAATGTGCACTTGCTGCGCTGGGAATTTGCAACGATTATGTGGCACACCCCTTGCGCAGGTTTGATGTTGCCGAAAAGGATTCCATGGTGCGTTATGTTGAAGAAATTAAGGAAATGATAGGTAAAGCAGCTTTTGCCTGAATCTGTTAAAATATTGATATGCAGTTGCCAACGATAGACCTTGTTGTTTTTCTCCTGATAACTTTCGGAAATGTTCTTTTTGGAGCGAGTTTCTTTTTTAAAAACAAAACATCAGGGCAGTTTACTTCCGGCGGAGGTAACCTTCCGGCCTGGGTTGTGGGCATGTCCATTTTTGCCACTTTCGTCAGCAGTATCAGTTTTCTGGCACTTCCAGGCAACGCCTTTTCAACCAATTGGAATGCGCTGGTTTTCAGTTTTTCCATTCCTGTGGCAGCCATTCTGGCTGTGAAGTTTTTTGTGCCACTCTACCGCGGAATCGGAAGTATTTCGGCCTACAATTACCTTGAAACCCGGTTTGGAGTATGGGCCCGTGTTTACGCTTCGGCCTGCTACCTGCTCACGCAACTCATGCGTACCGGCGCAATATTGCTTTTGCTGGCGTTGCCCATTAACGCTCTGTTCGGCTTTAATATTCGCACCATCATCATCGTCACGGGTGTTGCCGTTACCTTGTATTCCATGCTGGGCGGAATCCGTGCAGTGGTCTGGACCGATGCCATTCAGGGAATTGTGTTGATTTTAGGCGCTGTTGTGTCTGCGCTGGTTTTAACCTTTTCCATGCCCGAAGGTCCGAAACAGGTTTTTGAGATTGCCTCAGCAAACGACAAATTCAGTCTCGGAAGTTTCGGCGCCAGCCTTTCCGAATCGACCTTTTGGGTGGTGCTTATTTACGGACTTTTCATCAACCTGCAAAACTACGGCATCGACCAGAATTTTGTGCAGCGCTACATGGCCACCAGCACCGACAAAAAAGCCAAAGGATCGGCACTGTTTGGAGCGCTGCTTTATGTACCGGTTTCAGTAATATTCTTTTACATCGGAACGGCGCTTTATTCGTATTACACCGCACAGCCGGAGTTGCTGCCCGCAGAATTGCATCAGCCGGGTAATGGCGACAAGGTTTTTCCGCATTTTATTGTGAACGGCCTGCCCACCGGAATTACAGGTTTGCTGATAGCT
>CAZCPH010000052.1:0-12817 GCA_964500105.1 uncultured Mariniphaga sp.
ATTCAGATTCACTCCAACGGAGAAAAACTGACCGTCAGCAACAATGTGAACCTGAAAGAATCGGCCTACTCCGAAAAAACCGGTCTGGAAAACCTGAAAAAACGCTATGCCCTGCTCACCGACAAACCGGTGAAAGTGATTTCTGACGATAAAAAATTTGAAGTGGAAATTCCATTGTTATGACTCAACCCGTTAAAATAATTCTGATTGAAGACGAACCGTACAACCTCAGGCTGCTGCAGGAGTTGATAAAAAAACTGCGGCCCGGCTGGGAAGTGGTGAAAACCTTTGAAAGTGTAAAGGAAAGTGTGGCCTGGCTGGGCGAAAATCAGCACCCCGACCTGTTTTTCATGGATATTCAACTGGCCGATGGACTCTGCTTTTCCATTTTCGACGAGGTGAAAATTCAAAGTATGGTGATTTTCACCACTGCTTTTGACAATTATGCCATTCAGGCTTTTAAAGTGAACAGCATCGACTACCTGCTCAAACCGTTTAAAGAAAAAGATTTGGAGGCTGCCATCGAAAAGTTTGAGAATTTCAGGCAATTGTCAGAAAATGTAACTTCCAGTCAGGATTATTCAGAAATTCTGGAAGCTATTCGGCATGGGGAGAAAAAATTCCGAAAGCGGCTTCTGGTTTCAAAAGGAGCGGCTTTTTATAAACTTCCGGTTGAAGATATTGCTTATTTTTTCAGCGAAAACCGCATTACAACAGCCGTTACTTTAAACCAGCAAAACCATGTTGTGGATTTTTCGCTGGAAGCACTGGAAGAACAACTCGACCCCGAAACTTTTTTTCGCGTGAACCGTCAGGTGATTGCGAATATTCAGTCCATTGAAAAAATTGAAAACTACTTTGGCGGAAAACTCAAAGTACGTCTTAACCCTCCGTTTGCCGGTGAAGTTGTGGTGAGCCGCCTGAAAGCGATGGATTTCAAAGAATGGGTTGGGCAGTAAACTATTTCCCAAACACATAAATCACCGAACTGCATCTATTTTTATTCATCAGGCTTTTCAGCCAAGAAATTTTTCCGTACATCAACCCTTTGAACAAGGCAAGATTCGATTTTTTATATTTTTCGCTGAGGAGTGAAACGTAAAACGAATCGAACGGCATGGTATGCAGCAACTGGAGTTGAAATCCGTATTTTTCGCCAAACAACTTCATCTGCTCCGGGCCAAAATGCCACAAGTGGCGGGGAACATCCCAGGCAGCCCAGAATTCTTTATAATGGCGGGCATCGTATGAAGTGTGATTCGGAACGGCAATAATCAATTTCCCGTCAGGTTTTAAAAGCCTGGAAAAAGCCTGCATATTTTCATCCAGCCGGTGGATGTGCTCCAGGACGTGCCACAATGTAATGGCATCAAAACTTTCGTTTTCAAACTGAAAAAGCTGCTCCGGTTCATCAATTTCTACGCCGAATTCTTTTTTTGCAAAATTGCGTGCGTCGGCACTTTTTTCTGTTCCGGTAACGCGCCAACCGTGCGTTTTCATTTCATTCAAAAAATAGCCAGTCCCGGTACCCACATCCAGAATGTGGCCGGTTTTCAGTCCGGTTGTTTTTTCAACCAGACGGCTTTTACGCCCGAGCATGTAACTGCGTACCCGGTGATAAACAGCATTTACCAAACCTTTGGAGGTATTTGAATGAGAGATATATTCTTCGCTCTGATAATACCTTCCAATGTTTTCTTCGTCTTCGGCATTGGCAGTAAATTTGAACCCGCAACCTGAACATTCCCGGATTTCAAACTGCTCACCCGAAACGAAAAAATCGGTACAGTTGATATATGGTTTAAACTGATTGCTGCCACAAACCGGGCATTGCTGAATGTTGAAAACTGCCATTTCGAAAATTTTGGCGAAGGTACTATTTTCAAAATTTATTTGATCCTAAAACGTGCTGTAACCTGATAGGAAATGGTAATGTTTTGCACCTCTTCCACACTTTCATAGGCAGCATCCGCAGCCATCATCATGTTCTTGGCCATGTACGGGCGCGAATAGCCGTCGTTAATCTCAGAAATGGCAAGCACTTCACCCAACTCTTCGCCCAAACTTTCAACCAGATAGGCAGCTTTTTCGCGGGCATCTTTAAGCGCATCGGTTTTCACTTGCTTTCTGAATTTTTCCATTTCTGAATGGCTCATCTGTCCCACATTCAGTGAGCGGATTCCTTTGGCATCTACCAGCGAGGAGAGCTGATTCACTTTTGAGAAATCGGTGATTTTTACTTCAAGGTTTTTGCTGAACAGAAACTCTTTGCCCTGTTGCCGCCAGTAATTACCCATACTGCGCACTCGAATGTCTTCTTTTTCAATTCCGGCTTTGCGCAGGCTTTTAATCAGGCCGTCTTCGATTTGTGCCAGCGGAACTTTCGTTTTATAATCTTTCGGTTCCTTGTTTTTTTGAAATTCTTCCTCGAAATACTCCTGAATGGTAATTGACAGCATCATTTCGTCGGGCTGCACCTCCATTTCGGAACTGCCGCGTACTTCAATAAAACGAACTTCTTCACTGTTTTGTGCTGATATCGACATCGCAAAAAATAAAATAGTAACAAAAAATAATTGTTTCATGGCATTTTGATTTAAAAGCAAAACAACTGTCAAAAAAGATACCACTTTTCCTGACAGTTGTTCCTAATTAAAAAAAGGTTATTGCCGCTCTGTTAATTTTCTAAAAAACCAGTATCAGATAATAAGCATGGCGTCGCCATAAGTACCAAACCGGTAATCGTTTTTCAGGGCAACCTGATAGGCTTCCATCACAAAATCGTATCCGCCAAACGCTGCCACCATCATTAGTAAAGTGGAATAAGGCAAATGAAAATTGGTTACCATGCGGTTGGCAACGTTAAATTCGTAAGGCGGAAAAATAAATTTATTGGTCCAGCCTTCGAATGGTTTCACAAAACCCTGCGTTGACACCGAACTTTCAAGCGTGCGCATAACTGTGGTTCCTACGGCACAAACATTTTTACGCTCGGTTTTAGCGCCGTTAATTTTTTCACAAGCTTCATCTTTTATCCAGATTTGTTCCGAATCCATTTTATGCTTTGTAAGGTCTTCCACATCTACGCTGCGGAAATTTCCAAGCCCCACATGCAATGTAACAAACGCAAACTCTGAACCTTTAATTTCGAGGCGTTTCAGCAACTCGCGACTGAAATGCAGACCAGCAGTTGGTGCAGCAACAGCGCCCTCGTGTTTTGCAAAAATTGTCTGATAACGGTCCTTGTCTTCGGGCACCACAGGCCGGTTAATGAATTTTGGCAGCGGTGTTTGCCCCAGACTATACAAGGTTTTTTTGAACTCATCATAGGGTCCGTCAAACAAAAACCGAAGGGTACGGCCGCGAGATGTGGTATTATCAATCACTTCAGCAACCAGGGTATCGTCTTCTCCGAAATAGAGTTTATTTCCGATACGAATTTTTCTGGCAGGGTCAACCAAAACATCCCATAACCTCATTTCCCTGTTCAGTTCGCGAAGCAGGAAAACTTCAATTTCAGCACCTGTTTTCTCTTTGTTGCCGTATAAACGGGCAGGAAAAACCTTGGTATCGTTAAACACAAAAACGTCGCCATCATTAAAATAATCAACTATATCTTTAAACAGTTTATGCTCGATGGTGCGTTTTCCCCTGTCCAGTACCATTAATTTTGATTCATCCCTGTTGTATGCGGGGTGAAGTGCAATTTTCTTCTCATCTAAATCGAACTTAAATTTTGATAACTTCATGGACTGCTCTTTTATTTTTATTTGTTTCTATTCCTCTTTTTCGTTCTCATTCTATTTTTATAGGAAAATTCGAATCAGAATCCCGTTTTACGCAGCATTATTCAATTTGTTACAAACAAACCGATATTCTTCGCAAAATAGTCAACTGTCATTGCATTTTCCACGTCAAATTCTCCAATCCGGGTTCGCCGCAATTCAGTCAGGTAGGCTCCGCACTGCAACTCATTGCCAATATCGCGCGCCAGTGCCCGAATGTATGTTCCTTTGCTGCATACAACCCGAATGGTTATAAAAGGCAAATCGATTGATTCAGCAACAATTTTCTGTATAACAATTTTTCTGGGTTGAAGTTTTAAATCCTCCCCCTTCCGGGCATAATCGAACGCACGTTTCCCATTTACTTTTACTGCAGAAAAAACCGGCGGCACCTGTTCTGTTTCGCCTAAAAATTTCTCCAATGCCTGTTGCACCAAATCAGGAGTTACCCGGGTAATATCAAACTGACTGTCTTCTTCGGTTTCCATGTCGAATGAAGGAGTTGTTGCTCCGAGCTTTAAAGTTGCCACATACTCCTTCTCCCTTTCCTGAAACGATTCGATGAGCCGGGTTGCTTTTCCTGTGCAAAGAATCATTAAGCCGGTTGCCAGCGGATCGAGCGTTCCGGCATGCCCAACCTTCAGTTTTTTAATGCCCATTTCGCGGCAGAGTTTATTCCTTACCCGTTGAACCAAATCAAACGAAGTCCATCCGAGGTCTTTGTCAAACAACAAAACCTCTCCTCCTAAAAAATCATATGCTTTTTTTAGGTCTGGCATTACCAAGTATTTAATTTACAGTATTTTAACAATTTGAAAAATCAGGCTGCAAAGATAGCAATTAACCCGACAACCAGACAGTAAACGGCAAAATAAATGAGTTTTCCCCGTTTCACCACCTTAATCATTAACGAACAGGCCAGTAAACCCGAAATAAAAGCAGCCAGAAAACCCACAAAAAGCGGCAATGCACCAACGGCAGACTCTTCAGAAAAATCGCCGCCAACAATATCGAGAAATGCAGCCCCCAGAATTGGAATAAGAACCATAAGAAAAGAAAACCGGGCTACTTCATCTTTTTTAGTTCCCAGTAAAAGTCCTGTTGCAATGGTTGCTCCGCTGCGCGATATGCCGGGCATTACCGCAAGAGCCTGAGCAATTCCAATTACAAATGCTTTACCCCAGGTTATATTCATTTCCCTTTTTTTAGCGAAATGTGCAAAAGCCAGCAATCCGGCAGTTATAAGCAACATGCTGCCAACCAGAATCAGGTTTCCGGTAAAAAACTGTTCAATCTGCTCAGCAAAAAAAAGTCCGAGAATTAAAACCGGAAGGGCTGAAAAAAGCAATTTAAAAATGTACTGTGTTGACTCATTCCATTGAAATGCAAATAAATCGGTTAACAGTTTAATTATGTCTTTCCGAAAAACAACCAGAGTGCTCAAAACAGTTGCTACATGCACCGTTACTGCAAACAACAGGTTATTTTCGGTTTTTACACCCAAAATGGCATGCCCCATTTCCAGATGGCCGCTTGAACTAACAGGTAAAAATTCGGTAAGCCCCTGCAGGAGTCCGAGAATCAGTGCCTGGATTTCATTCATACAATAACTTGTTTAAGCGTCTTTTTTGGGTTTTTTAAGAATGGCGTAAATCTCGAAGAGAAAGCCAAACAGCAAAAGCAGCGGCGCCAGAGTGATTCGCCTGAAACTGAAAATCTCGGGGTTAAAAACGTTGGGATCGTCGCTCCCGCCGCCAATCATCAGTATAAAACCAAGCACAATAATACCAAACCCAATGGCCATTAACCGATAGTTTTCTGTACCGAGTGCAAATCCCGTTTCATCGGTTGTTTTATCTTTTGTTGTAGTTTTTGCTTTCTTTTTCATAACGGGCAAAGATAGTTAATAAAATAATTCATCAAATTTCAATTTCAGGAATTTGTTTACGGCAAACCAGGTTGAAATCCACGAAATTGCCATGCCGAGCAAAATCACCAAAAGGAACAACGGTACTAAAACTTTCAGGTCTGCAGGATCGATAATTCCTCCCAGCTCTTTTCTGAAAGAAAAAATGACAGAAAACAACAATGCGTTGGCTACCAGCGCACCTGATATTCCCAGCGATAAACCTCTTCGCAAAAACGGCTTACGCACAAACGAACGGGTGGCGCCAACCAGCTGCATGGTATTAATGGTAAATCGTTCTGAATAAATGGAAATACGAATGGTATTATTGATGAGCGACACAAAAATAAATCCTGTGAGGGCGCTCACAACCAGCAAAAAAAGACTGATTTTCCGAACATTCTCATTAATTACTGCCAGCAAATCTTTTTGATAATAAACCTCTTTCACCTGCGGATGCTTCAAAAACTCTTTTTCAATAACCAATAAACTGTCGGAATTGGTATATGACGCAAACAGTTTTACATCCATTGAGGCAAAAAGCGGATTGAAGCCAAGAAAATCGGTGAAATCTTCCCCCAGTTCTTCCGTTAACTCGCGTGCAGCGGTTTCCTTGTCAATGTATCGCGCTGATTTCACATAGTCGGCAGATTCGAGAGCTTTTTGCAACCGGGTTACATCTGCTTCTTTCAGTTCTTCATTCAAAACCAGGGTAAACCCAATCTGTTCCCGGACATAATCAGACAACCGACCGGCATTTGCCAGAATAACCAGCAAAGCTCCCAACATAAGTAAAACCAGGGAAATACTCACGGTGGATGTTAGCCACGAGCGAAACACACGTTTCTTCAGTTTTCTGGGTTTTGGCGCTTTCATTGTTTGCTTTTCAATTTTCGCGAAATTTAAAAAATAAAACCTGCTCCATCAAACCTCCATGTATCGTTCGTAAAGCTGATTGATCGATTTTGGCTCTCCAATAACGGTTAGTACATCGTTTTCGAGCAACTGTGTATTCCCGTTGGGTGCAAAGGTTGCAGACCCCCGTTCAACCATAGCCACCAGAACTTCGGCCGGCCATTTAATCTCTTTCAGTTGTTTCCCAATCATTTCTGCCTGAACAGTTTCCGGTAACAAGTGAATGGAAATGTAGCGTTCGTTGTGCAGTAAATACTCTTTTATTTCGCGCTGGCTTTTTTGTTCCAGCATCTCTTTTACAAAATCTTCGCGTTCAATGATGTCTATTAAACGCGATAACATGCGCAGTTGCTGCCGTGGTTCTTTTGCAGGATTAACAAGGAAAAAGAAAATTTTAATAAAATCTTCAGCCTGAATTCCATTTTTGTTCACCGGCTTGCTGACCGGTTTTTCGGACAAGACAATATGTAGCGAAGGGTGATCGATACCTTCATTTTTGGCAAAAAGAATAGAAACTTCGGGAATTATGAGTGCCGGCTCAATTGCGGAAGCGGTGATGAATTCATTGACCAGTTCCTCCTTTTTTACATGCATTTCCGCAGAAAAAATTCCCGAAACATAGTTCAGCAAATGCAAAAAGTCCGATTCTTTGTCAGAAAAAGTGATTCTTGAACGGATTATCGTTTCGTCGAACGGGTCGCCCTGCCGCAGGCCCTTTTCTTTGATGATTGTCATAAATTCGCTTTCCAGTTCAGAATACTGATATTTACCAAGAAGTGCAAACCAATGGAATATAGCTCCTTCTCTTTTTACCCTTGTGCGGGCGTAATACTGATACCAAAGCACACCCATTAAAACAATAACAGCAGTAAAAAAAATGGCCATCCAACCCATGTAGGCAATAAGTACAACGGAAACAATTATTCCGATAACCTGCATGTATGGATAAAACGGTGATTTATAACCCGGATCGTAGGATTCGATATTGCTTTTTCTGAAAACAATTACTGAAAAATTTATGAACATGAAAATGAGCAGCTGAAAAGTACTTGCCAACTTGGCAATTCCCTCTTCCGACAAAACCAGGATAAAGAGCAGAATAAATCCGGTGGTGAGTAAAATTGCAGGAACAGGTGTTCCTTTTTTCCCAACTTTCGAAAACAGTGGTGGAAACAACTGATCGCGCCCCATGGCAAAGGGATATCGCGAAGACGAAAGTAATCCTGCATTTCCAGTGGATGCAAATGCAGCCATAGCAGCACCGGTCATCAGGTATGCGCCAAAATTGCCCGGCATCCATGTAAACAGCTTTTTAACCGCAGTGGCAGCAGGCGCCAGATCGTTGGCAAATTCCGACGGCTCAATAACGGACACCATTACAAAAACACCCAAAAAATAAATCAGACTTGTTACGGTAAGCGAAAGCAACATTCCAAGGGGAATGTTCCTTTCCGGGTTTCTTATTTCTTCGGCAACACTGGCAATTTGTGTAAGTCCGAGATAGGAGACAAACACAAAACCTGCAGTAACAATTATTCCTTCAAATCCATGGGTAAAAAACGGATCGAAATGCTCGTTTGCCTTCGGAAGATCTACACGATCGGTTAAGAAAATATTGTATAACCCGTCGAAAATGAAAGCCCCCAGCACAATAATCAGAAAAGTGACAAAAAAGTTTTGCAGACCCGACGATTTTTTTGCACCAATCAGGTTTAAACCCATAAAAAAGAGTGTCGCCATTATAGCGATTGTTTTAACAGGAACGTCCCAGAATATGGCGGCATAAGCTCCAATACCGATAATGGCAAAAGCTGTTTTAAACATTAGGGCGAAGTAAGTTCCAAGGCCGCCAATGGTACCTATCATTGGCCCCAGGCTCCTGTCTAGAAAAAAATAGGCACCGCCCGAGCGCGGCAAAGCGGTGGCGATCTCAGCAATGCTGAACATGGCAGGTAAAATCAAAATTCCGGAAACAAGGTAGGCCAGAAAAACAGAAGGCCCGGTATATTGAGATGCCAAACCGGGAAGCAGGAAAAATCCTGAACTGAACATTGCACCTGTACTGATTGTAAATACTTCCAATAACCCCAGTTCCTTTTTCAATTTTTCCTTTTTTGCCATACGCATTCAATTTCCGCTATTCGTTAATCGATTTCAGTTCTATAAATATAACCTTTCAAATTAAAACTAACAATGGTGACGAAAAAAGTTCATTTTCGCTTAAACAAACCGGCTATTGACTTTCCGATTTCGTCCAGTTTTTCTATGGGTTCAAGCAACGAAGGATAGTTCAAATCGGTTTTCTTTATCTGCCGTTCGTTCACCTGCATAGGAAAAACCAGAATAAAACTGTTTTGCCTGAAATATTTGTTCAGGTATTTGGGCATATTGATCATGTTGGAATGATATGAAATTTGATTTTTTCTGCTTAAAACAACAATCAGGTTGTCATCTGCTTTAAGGTCGCGCGAAAGGATTAAAAAATCATCCCAGTCATCAAAAACAGCAAACTCAGCCTCAATGGGATGTTTTGAATGAATTTCGCGGACAAAACTTAACGTACTTTCGGTACCGTAAAACATCAGTTTAGCTCCCGAATTTCGTGAAATGTTCCAGATTTTTAGCAGCCAAAACGGAAACCCTGCTTCTCTTTCAGCATTTTCGGGCATTACAACAAAATGCCTTTTCACCGTGGAAATGGGTTGAGCCGGCTTGTAAACCATTGTTGTAATGTTACTTTTTGATAGAATTCCTTCGGTAAGATTTCCCAAAAACGACTCTGAAATTCCTTTTTTCACGTGTAAACCCAACACCAGGTCAGTAATGCCATGCTCTTTGATAACACTTGTTATTCCGTTGACAATGTTGAGATCGTAGCGCAAAAGCTCGGTCAGATGAATATCGGTGGCAGCGGCAGCAACGGAAGCTTTTTCCAGAATCTTGCGGGCTTGTTTATCCGAACCTGCTTCATTGTTGTCGCTGTTGTGATTAACTATTTTCAAGCCATACAGTCCGCTTTTGCTTTTTTTCGACCGGATAAGCGTACTGAAATGGATCAATTCGTCAACGGTTTCCGGATTACTTACCGGAATCAAAATTCGCTCATCAGGCTCCTGCTTTTCATCTTCAATATCAGTGTTCTCTTTACGGGCAATACTTTCGGCACCCCGCTGTGTTTCAAACGAAGCGATGGTACAGGTTACCAGAATCATAATTATGGTTCCGTTCAGAATACTTTCGCTGAGCAACCGGATGGGCTCACCATCAGCAGTTTCGCCAATAATAACATTGTATCCCACCAAAACAGCAGCAAGAGTAGCGGCAGCCTGAGCATTGCTCAAACCAAAAATAAGCCGGCGCTGATCGACTGAATACCTGAAACTTTTCTGAATAATCCAGGCCGGAATATACTTTCCAACCGTAGCAACAACCGACATGGTGCCGGCCACAATAAGTGTTTCAGTATCATTTATAAACGCACGGTAATCAATAAGCATTCCTACACTCAGCAAAAAGAAAGGAATAAAAATGGCATTCCCCACAAAGTCGATGCGGTTCATTAATGGCGAGGTTCGTGTAATGAGCCTGTTGAGTGCCAAACCTGCCAGAAATGCCCCAATAATTCCTTCTATTCCCCCAATTTCAGACAAAACTGCTCCGAGAAAAACCATCACCAAAACAAAAATGTACTGGGATACATTATCGTCGTAACGCTTAAAAAACCAGCGGGCAATCATAGGGAAAAGCAACATAATAATGGCTGAAGAAACCACAAAAGACAACCCGAGGCGTAATCCAAAATACTGATCAATTTCGCCCGATGTCATTCCCACGACTACAGCCAGCACCAAAAGCGCCAGAATATTGGTAATAAGCGTACTGCCTACCGTTATATTCACTGCCTGATTTTTTGCCAGTCCAAGCTTACTCACAATCGGATAGGTTATGAGCGTATGCGACGAAAACATACTGGCCATTAATACCGAAGTCATTAAAGAATAGTTCAGCAGGTAATACCCTACCAAAGTTCCCAGCAGCATGGGTATAAAAAAGCCATATAAACCCAGCAGGGAACTCTTCCCGGCATTTTTTTTAAAATCGGCCATGTCAATTTCAAGCCCGGCCAAAAACATAATGTAAAGCAAACCAGCAGTTCCGGAAAGAATGATACTGCTGTCGCGCGTTATCAGGTTAAATCCGAACGGGCCGATGATTGCTCCGGCTATAATCAGTCCCAGCAAATGCGGAATTTTTACTCTGTCGAGCAAAATGGGAGCAAACAAAATGATGAGCAGAATCACAAGAAACTTTAAAACCGGATTAGACAACGGCAGGGTGGTTTCTATGGTATTTATAAATTGCAACATGCTTTATTTTCTGCGTCAAATATAATCAGCAAACTTTGTTTAAAATTATTTCCCAAATGATTAACAACAAAAATTCTGTAAATGTTTCATTAATTTTCAATTCATTAAATTTTCATCAACCTGGTAAATTCCCCTGACTCATGTCAAACTCAATAGGTTAAAAAAGGATAAAAGCACCTTTAAAAAACCCGTAAAACTCCCTATTTCTTTTTACGGTCTTCTTTTGTAAATTGTATATTAGTGCCCCGCAATTAAACCGGCTGTTGCCGGTTACTAAAAAAGGGTAACCCCCGGGTTGCCCTTTTAAAAATTCATTAAAATCAGTTTTATTCTCACTTAATTTACCGTCCATTCGTGCAGGCCGGCAGAATATTGTTCCGACAGCTGCACTTCCAGTTTCAGCGCTGATGTGGTAACCGGAGCAAAAACAATCCGGTTCATTTCGTCTTCCATCATTGGATAAGGCGTTTCGGCATCCACTTCCACCCAGTTTTGCCCCCGTTTGTAATAAATTTTGTACCACTCAGGCAAATCGCAACCGCCATTTGGAATGTCTTTCAACCAGTAAAGGCCACATTCAGAAACAGTTGCTGAATGAGGAAAGTTGTACACGACCCAGTGGGTTTCATTGGTAGCCGGCCACCAGTGGTACAACGTGTGGCTTTTGTCTGCCGAACTTTTGGGCAGCAACTGGTCGTTAATACCCTGCAGGGTTGCGGTTACATGCGATGCCTGCACATTACTTTCGGAAGCGAGCGTTGGAACTGGCTTTGGCCGGGTAGCTTCGTCGGTCACGGGTATCCAAACCATCATTTGCCCTTTCCCCCGGTGAGCCCATGCATAATAGGGAATTGCCGTAAATTTTCGCGGATAAATCTCACCTTTGTCGGGACCTTCTCCCATTCTGCGAACTGATGCTTCGCCCGAAATCACATTCATGCCATCCAGTTTCCCGGGTGAAAAACCAAAGGTGAGGTTTTCATTTTCGGCCACAAGTAAATCAAAAATATACGGATCTTCATAATCGGACCACTCGGCACAATACACCAAAGGTCCCAGTTGCAGTGCCATTTTTCCGCGATTATCCTCAATGTTGGGATGCGCTTTAATTTTTCGTATTTCGTATGGAAAAACAACCTCAACCTTATCTCCCGGCTTCCAGTTTTCCGACAGAACAGCGTAGCCATTTTTCAATTCAGGCGTAAAAGCTTCTCCGTTTAACCTGAAAACTGTTTGCTCAATATCGGGATTGGCAAACTGGTACAAATCTCCGGGCACCGGATTTTCACCTGCCCATCCCGGAATACGCACAAACAAACTGGCTTTTGTCTCCTTTTCCGGCTCAACAAAGATGGAAACATGTCCGTTCCACGGCATTGTGCTTTCCTGAGTGATTTTAATGTTCCCCTTTGCCGTTTCGAAAGTTGTAGAACCGGACACAAAAAGGTTCACAAACAAATCGTTTCCTTTCTGTGCGTAAATATAGTTGGGCATGGAAGGAATAAAGCGTGAAATATTCGACGGACAACAGGCACATCCGAACCATTCGCTGCGCTCGTGCTGCCCGTTTGACTGCAGCGGATTGGGGTAAAAAAACCTGTCGCCGCTGAGCGATACGCCCGAAAGAATATTGTTGTAAAGCGACCGTTCCAGCACATCGATGTATTTGGCTTCGCCGGTCATTAAAAACATGCGATGATTCCAGAACACATTGGCAATAGCTGCACAGGTTTCGCAATATGCTTTTTCGTTGGGCAGTTCATACGGACCACCAAACCCTTCATGTCCGCCTTCGGCACCAATTCCACCTGTGATATAAAGCTTTTTATGCACTACATCTTCCC
>CAZCPH010000053.1:0-3921 GCA_964500105.1 uncultured Mariniphaga sp.
GGCATTGTGGGAACATACCCGAATGCTGAAACTGCTGGGAAGAGCCTGAAAAAAAGGATTTAAAAATCAGGAACCACCTCGTCTCCGTCTTTCGACGGAGCCACTCCTCCTGGCCAACAGGTAAGAAATTGGCCAGGAGGAGAAATTCGTAGTCAGGGCTAATTTTGCTGTAAAATTCAACTTAAATTTTAAGGAAAATCCCGGCAACGAACTTTCCCCGCCTGACTTGTTAGCACCGAAGGTATTCTCCGTAGGAGTCCTTCGGACCTATGGAAGAGGGGTCAGCTGGCCGTTCGGCGATAGACGGCCAGCTGGGGGTGGTTGATTGGAAGGATGAAACTGTTCAAACTTCATAACTTTTTCCTGAACAGTTTGTTATAAACCCTGAATGAAAAAGTGGTTTACATACAGAATAATTCTGCTGTTTTTGGCGGGTATAAACAATGTTTTTGCACAGCAGGTTACGGTAGAAAGTCCGCTGCGGTTTCTGGCACTGGGCGATTCATACACCATTGGGCAGGGTGTGCCGGCAGAAGACCGCTGGCCGGTGCAACTGGCTGAACGATTGCAAAAACAGGGAGTTGCATTGGAAGAGTTGAAAATAATTGCCCGCACCGGCTGGCGAACCGACGATCTGCTGTATGCTGTTGCCGCCGAAAACCCCGATGCAAATTACAACCTGGTTTCTTTGCTCATTGGCGTAAACAACCAGTACCAGCGCAAAGACATCGCTGTTTATCCGGTGGAGTTCAGGCAACTGCTCAGCAAGGCCATTGAGCTTGCCGGCGGCAGAAAAACGGGTGTTTTTGTGCTCTCCATCCCCGACTACGGTTACACACCTTTTGGTGCGGAATCACGGGCAACCATAAGTGCCGAAATAAACGAATACAACCGTATAAACCGCGAAATTGCCAATGAATTCGGGATTGCCTATTTCGACATCACACCCATCAGCCGCGAGGTTCTGGCAAAACCCGAATACCTGGCATCCGACCAGTTGCATCCCAGTGGTGAAATGTATGCCCGGTGGGTAGATTTGATGTTCAGCAGCAACGGGATAAGAATCAGCACAACTTCATTCTCCGGTTTCCGGGAAAAGGGAGAGGTGTCTGTTTATCCGAACCCGGCAAACAACCTGCTCCATTTTATTTTACCTTCAAAGTCAAATGAAATAGAGGTTTTCAATGGTTTGGGCGTAAAAGTCTTTCATGCCGAAACTGATGTGTTGGAATCGTTGGAACTTAACGTTTCGGATTGGGAACCCGGTATCTATTTTTACCGCATAAAAAATGGCGGGCAGAATGATTTTCGGGGAAAAGTGCTGGTGAAATAAACTGATTTGAATACAAATACGAAAAAGCAATGGCAACACTAATCATATTGACAATGGCTGCAATTTTTAACAGTAAGGTGATTTTTGATTTTTCGAAAAACAGGGAAACGGGCAACTGGCTGGTAGTAAACGACGGGGTGATGGGTGGTTTGTCGAAAAGTACCTTTGTGCCCGGCGAAAACGGAACAGCCGTTTTCTCGGGAACCGTTTCGCTGGAGAACAACGGCGGATTTTCGTCGGTGCGTTACAACAGCGGTACAATTGATGTGGAAGGATATTCCATTCTGGAATTGCATCTGAAAGGCGACGGCAAAAAATACCAGGTGCGTATTCGCGAAAACAGCAACGATTACTATGCATATATCTATACCTTTCAAACTACAGGAGATTGGCAAACCCTGCAAATTCCGCTGGCCGAAATGTACCCTTCGTTCAGGGGCAGAACGCTTGATCTTCCTGACTTTTCAGGAAAAACAATAACAGAACTTTCATTTTTGATTGGGAACAAAAAAGCGGAATCCTTCCGGCTTGAGCTTCAAAAAGCAGAGCTGAAGTGAAGTTGCTGGTTACTGGTAATTAGTCACTAATCATCATCAGAAACCCCCTGACCCGATAAATCGGGTCTTGTCCCCCTTAATAATGGGGACAAAGGATGCAAGTAAGTTTCGGTTTCGGTCACTGGTTATTCCTCCCCGGTCTTCGGTTCTCGGTTATCAGTCCCACAACTTCCGACTTCACACTTCAATTTTTGATCTCCTGACTTCTGTCTTCCGTCTTCCGACTTCTGTCTTCCACCTTCCCACTTCCATCTTCCGTCTCCTGACTTCCGTCCTCCATCTTCTCCCTGAAGTATCGTTCCGATTTTCCCCACAGTTTTCCCGCCTGTCGGAATAGCTTTTTGGTAACTTTTTCAGCTGCCTCATCAGCTTTTTTGTAGGCTTCGCTGCTATGGATTTTTTCAGCCGTTTTGTCAATAAATTCATCAGCTTTTGCAATCCAGTTGTCTGATTTGTCTTTCAGGTTTTCTTCGTTCTTTTCGGATTCTTTTTCTTTTTCGGGTTTCATTGGGTCCGTTTTTACTGTAAAAAAGATGAAATTATACTCCCGGTTCAGTTTTCAGCCTCAATTCTTTTCTGCACCTTCCGCCAGCTTTCGGTAATCAGAAAACTTTCTTCCATGTTATGCATCATTTGTTCCAGTCGTTTTACCGGCACGGCAAAGGTGAGGATGTTTTCGCCCACACATGGCCGGGCCGAAATGTCGAACATGCCAATCACTGCCCGCTGCCGTTCCTGCAGGCTTTCGAGATACGGATAATACACAATGGAGCTGCATCCGGAGCCAAAAGGGGTGATGGTGCCGTACGGGTCGTTCTGGTCGAAAGTGGCCAGGGTAAACAGTCCCGACAACACATCGGGTGTGGCGAAGAAAATGGCCACTTCAGGCTGGTCTTCTTCATTAAGTTTGTCCCACCGTTTAAACACAATATTTCTGCCCGAGCCCGGCAATTTTGGAAATTGAGCCATAAACTGATTCACCTGCTCCGGAGTTTGCAGATAGCGTTCACCTTCAATTTTTTCATTTCCGCAGGAAAGAAAATATTCAAACCCCGGCCGCATTTTTTCGGTGTAACCCAGGTAGCGCTTGGCGCCTCCGCAGGCCACCCGTTCGGCGTTGTACACCAGCGATTTTCCTTTGCGTACCTTGGCCAGTTCGCAAATGATGCAACTGCGGCCTTTGGGTATTTTGGCCCATTCTGAATCGCCATCACCATCGGTGTAGTAAAAAGTGACGGGCAGTTCAGCATTTCCAAAGTATTTTTTCCAGAGCTTCAGGAATTTTTCTTTCATGAGTAATGGTTTTGATTTTCCTTCAAAGATAAGGTTTTGGTAAAGAACCGGAAAGTAAATCCCGGCTCCGGATTTTCCTCTACTTGAAAAGCACCGAAGGTATTCTCCGTAGGAGTCCTTCGGACCTATGGAAGAGGGGTCGGCAGGACGTTCGGTTATAGACGTCCTGGCGGGGGTGGTTTTTTGTGCTGTAAAACCAGCAAAACAATTCTGTATAAAAAACAATAACCCGTTCTTTTATTTTGACAACTTATTTATATTTACGGCTTATTAAACAGGAATTAAAACAAAACCATATCATGAAATATATTCAATTTTCAATACTGATTTTCCTTATTTTGGCCGGAACAGCAGGCTTTCAGAATGCGAATGCCCAAACTGAAACCGTTCAAACCATTGAGGTGAATGTAGATGAAAAGTACCAGACCATCACCGGTTTTGGCGCTTCGCTGGCTTTTTACGAAGGGTGGCTGACTGCCCACCCCAACCGCGCACAAATTTACGATGTCATTTTTAAGGAGCTGAGTCTCGATATTTTAAGGGTAAGAAATACCTATGGTTACGATGCTTCCATGATTGACCGCGTGAAACAGTTTTACACAGCGGCTGAGCAATCGCTGGGCCACCCCATCGATATTATGGTAACTTCCTGGGGTCCACCAGCCTATCTGAAAAGCAACAACGACAAAAGCAATGGAGGTACATTGAAATATACCGTAAACAATGGTAAAGTGGAGT
>CAZCPH010000053.1:3931-12770 GCA_964500105.1 uncultured Mariniphaga sp.
TTGATTATTCCGGTTTTGCCAACTGGTGGAATGCTTCGCTCGACAATTACAACGCCAACGGAATTCACCCGAAATACATCAGTATTCAAAATGAGCCCGACTGGGAAGCCAATTACGAAAGCTGCCTGATGCGCCCTTCGGAAACAGTGAATTCCAGTGATACCATAGCCGGTTACAACAAAGCACTGGATGCGGTTTATGAAACGGTAATACAGCGCGAAAATCCTCCGTTTTTTCTTGGCCCGGAGTGTATTGGCCTGGGCTATAACGCTGTGGAAAACTACATCAACGCCCTTGATTTGTCGAAACTGCACGGAATCGCTTATCATTTGTATCATGGTGCCGAAGGCGGAACTGTTGACGGCGATCCGTTTACTTCTGCCAACTATGCCAAAGTGGGAAAGTTTCATCCCGAAGTACCTCATTTTCAGACTGAATATTCGCGCGAAGGCTGGTTTACCGTAGCCGGAATGATGTTCCAGTCGCTTGTACAGGGCAATGCTACCGCCTGGCTTTACTGGGATTTGATTTGGGAGAATAACGGACTGGTTGACCTCGATTTTCCGTGGGACAGCAACCAGTGGACCAATCCGCAGGGATACAGCCGGACAAAAGATTTTTACGTGTTTAAACACTATTCGGCATTTATTCACCCGGGCTGGAAAAGAGCAGGTACATCCGGCGACAGCGAACTGTTGAAAACCGCGTCGTTTATCAGTTCTACAGGCGATTCGGCCACGTTTATTGCCATCAACCGTTCCGAAACAGAGGCTATGCAGGTACGGGTTGATGTTCCCGGCTATACCATTCATCAGGGAACTGCCTACACCACCACCGAAAGTACAAATTTTGAATCAACTGATTATTTTTCCGGTTCGCTGTTGCTGATTCCGCCCAAATCCATCACCACCATTGATTTGCGCATGGCATATAAAGGACCGAAAGATGTTGTGGTGAATAGCTGCGATTTTGCTGATCAGGCAGCGCTGGATGCAGCTGTTGGAGACTGGGTGAGTGCACAAACCGGGGCCATTGAAACCACACTTGCCGGGATTTGCGATAATCCGCAGGTCACGCATAATCTTGAAGACCGTCAGATTTCGCTTGCAGAAGGCGGAAGTATAACTGTTGAATGGACCATTAATGAACAGTGCGAACCTTTGGAAGATATGGCTGCCACGTTTACGGTCATCATTCCGGAAGAAGTAACCGTGAATGATCCGGAAAACAAAATAATTACCAACTGCATGTATGCCAGCCAGTCCGAACTGGATGCTGCCATTAATGCCTGGGTGAATATAGAAACTGCCGCCTTGCAGGCCGGTATTTCAGGCGGTTGCGAGCCACAGGTAACCCACAGCTATTCGGGCGAAAGTTTTTCGCTTTGCGATGGCGGAAGCGTCTCTGTGCAATGGACCATTACCGACCGAATCGATACGGTGAAGCAGGTTTCTGCTTCGTTTTCCACCACTGCTCCGGAAGCGATGACATACACGCAACCGAACGATGCTGTTCACAACGCCTGTAATTTTTCGCACCAGTTGGTTGTAAAGGAAACCATAGCAAACTGGATTAAACAGGAAACTGCTGCTCTGAAAGCCGGCATAGTAGGAGGCTGCAATCCGCAGTTGAGCCACAATTATGCCGACCAGAGTATTCCGCTTTGTGAAGGTGGAAACCTGACCGTGGAATGGAAGATTACCGACGCCTGCGAAACAATTGAAGGATTAACAGCCACCTTTACGGTAGTTGCTCCCGATTCAGTTTCCGGTTATGCTGAGCCGGAAGGAAGGGAGGCCGACGCCCGCGACTTTGAAGATCAGAATGCGCTGGATGCAGCCATTTCTGCATGGGTGAATGAAGAGACCAGTGCTTTGCAGACCGCAATTACCGGAGGATGCAGACCGCAGGTGAGCCATAATTACACAACCCAGAGTCTGGAACTCACCGAAGGCGGAAGTCTCACCGTTCAGTGGAATATAGTAGATGTATGCGAAGTAATTCCACTCAGCGCAACTTTTGAGTTACAGTCCGACACGTTGAATAATCCGGTTGATTTGAAGCCAGTTGCAGGAGTGGGGGCGCTGAATGTTTCTGTTTTTCCCAATCCGTTTTCCCAATCTGCACAAATCAGTTTTGTTTCGTCAAAAAATGCAGAATATGTGCTGGAGGTTTTTGACCTGGCCGGAAAAAAAATGGTTAACCGGAATCTGGGATTTTATTCTTCCGGAAAACACCATATTGAACTTGTCCGTGAATCATTTGAAGCAGGAATTTATATTTTTACCTTGAAAAATTCGGTTGGGGAAACTGCGCGGGGAGTGTTTGTTATTTCAGATTAAAAACCATTGAAAATGAAAAATTTAGCGTTTGCATGGGTATTCGTTCTGGTGATTTTGGGAATGTCTTGTTCACCGGGTGCAAAAAAAGAAAGTTCAGATTTGCCGCGGGTGGCCATTTGCGGCCTGGCCATTGAGTCGAGTACCTTTTCTCCATTGGTAACTCATACCGAGTCTTTTCGCATCCGGCGGGGTGACGAAGTTTTTTCCTACTATCCTTTTCTGGATGAAGATTCGGAAAACCGGAAGCGGGCAGAATGGTTTCCTGCCCTGCGCGGCCACGCCATTCCCGGTGGAATTGTTACCCGTGCAGCCTACGATTCGCTGGTAAACGAAACCCTGGCCATGCTGAAGGAAAATCTGCCTTACGACGGTATCTTTTTCGACATTCACGGCGCCATGAGCGTGGTAGGCCTGGATGATCCCGAAGGCGACCTCATTGCAAAAATACGGGAAGTAGTGGGAGAGAAGCCGGTGATTTCCACTTCCATGGATTTGCACGGCAATGTAACCGAAAAACTGGCAATGCATACCGACCTGATTACCTGTTACCGCCTGGCGCCGCACGAAGATGCACTGGAATCGAAACAACGTGCGCTGGAAAACCTGCTCTACCGACTGGAAAGCGGCAAGGGAAAACCCAAATACAAGGCCTGGGTTCCGGTACCCATTCTGTTGCCCGGCGAAAAAACCAGCACCCGCATTGAACCGGGGAAAAGCCTGTATGAGAAAGTTCCGGGAGTTGCCGATCAGGAAGGGGTGATTGATGCAGCGATCTGGGTTGGCTATGCCTGGGCCGATGAGCCGCGAAACCACGGTGTGGTTATGGTTACCGGTGACGACCGGGAAAAGGTGACAAAGGGCGCTGAGTATCTTGCCCAAAGTTTCTGGGATGTGCGCCACGAATTTGAGTTTGTGGCTCCGGTAGCACCGCTCGATGAATGCCTCGATATGGCTGTTGCCAGCGAAAAACGGCCGTTTATCATCAGCGATATGGGCGACAATCCTACTGCCGGCGGGGCAGGCGATGTTGCCTGGACCTTGGAGCAGATTCTTGCACGCCCCGAATTTAAAAATGAAAACGGTCCGTCGCTTATTTACGCCTCCATCCCGGGGCCCGATTTTGTGGGAAAAGCGGTTGCTGCAGGAGTGGGTAACAAAGCAGAAGGTTTTGCCGGTGCCATCGTCGATGACCGGTTTGCTCCGCCCGTAAAACTTTCAGGCACTGTTCTGGCTGTTGATACCGAAGATGCGACCGCTGAAACAGCTGTGGTGGTGCAGGTTGGAAGCGTGAAAGTAATAGTTACCAAAAAACGAAAACCGTATCATTACGAACGGGATTTTACCCGGCTGGGACTCAATCCGCACGAAACCGACATTGTGGTGGTGAAAATCGGTTATCTGGTACCCGAATTGTACGACATGCGAGCCGACTGGATTATGGCACTCACACCCGGTGGTGTGGATCAGGATCTGGAACGCCTGGGGTATAAACGCATCAAGCGACCGATGTTTCCGCTCGATGAAGATATGCCTGACCCCGATTTGTCTGCCCGGCTGATTCCGGCATCAGATGAAAATTAAGCTGGAACCGGGCGATTTTTGGGAATTTTAAGTTGCCATCAATAAATTCATTAAGAGCTGGTTAGCGTTTGTTTGCAGCGGTTAAGCCATTTAATCTATGCCGTGACTTCCTTTTATTTTTCTGATTTTATGTTTACCTTTCACTTCAGAAAATCAAACTTATGCTCTTCTGGTCTGAATTTCAGCAAAGTTATCTCTGGCTGCCCGTTGTGGGGGTTGTGGTTGGCCTGCTGGCTACCATGATTGGTAGTGGCGGTGGTTTCTTCTTTCCGTTGATTCTGATGCTTCTTTTTAAAACTCCTGCACATGTTGCCGTTGCTACTTCGTTGGCTGCCACTCTGCCGCTGTGTGTTGTGGGTTCAGTTGGCCATTACCGGCACGGGAATATTCACCCGAAACTGGTGCTGGTATTTGGTGCGGCGGGCGTTTTGGGCGCTGTTGCCGGCGTTTGGATTACCCGGCAGATGGAGTCGGAGCAACTGAAAACAGCTTTTGGCTTTTATTCGCTGGTTTTGGCTGCGGTCATCTTTCTGAATAACCGAAAAAAGAAAAAACAAAACCAGGATGCCGAAAGCAAAAAAAGAAAATTAAATCGCGGAATTTACACTCAGGGATCAGTCTATGGTTTTACGGGTGGAATGATCAGTGGGATCTTCGGAACAAGTGGTTCTGCGCCAGTACTGGCAGGGCTTGTAGCGTTGAATACTCCAATTAGATTGGTCATTGGTACTTCACTGGCTGTGGTATTTATCAATACAATTTCTGCTTTGGCGGGGCATGTTCTGCTTGGCGAGATCGATCTTACCCTGGTTTTGTTTCTTACGGCCGGAACGCTAATTGGCGCAGCCTTCGGACCACGTTTGCTGGGAAAAATAAAACCGGAACGGTCGGAAGGAGGTATCAGAAAGTGGTTTGCACTGGCTATAGTGGTTTTTGGATTGATTTTGATTTTTGCATGATATGGTTTTAACAATTTACATTATCATTCTAAGCTACTTTGTAATTGGAGCTGTGGGTTTTTATTTCATTAACCGGAAAAAAGACCGAAAATCAGCCTGCGAAAGCTGGACAAAGTACATCACCTATTTTATCATCATTCATGTGCTGTTTTTTGGAATTGTTTTTAATCCGCTTTTTTTCAGAATAATATCTGTAGTAATTATTTTGATTGGAATGGTTGAATTGATAAATCTTTTTAGGAAATCAGAATTCCGAAATCAGGGCTTTTTTAGTTTTTCCTTTTTTCTGTTTGTGGTTCTGGCTGCCGGGTTTTTTCACTTTAGCGGGTTGAATAAAAACCTGGTTTTATTCGTTTTTCTCATTCTTTCCATATTCGATGCGTTCAGCCAGATAAGTGGCCAGCTGGCGGGCAGGCGTAAACTTTTTCCTGCCATTAGTCCGGGAAAAACGGTGGAAGGTTTGCTGGGAGGCGTTTTTATTGCACTTGCCAGCTCGTTGCTGCTGAAAAGTCTGGTTGAGTTTTCAACAGGAAAAACATTGCTGATTGCTGCAGGAATTGTTCTGTTTGCATTTACAGGCGACTTGGCTGCTTCGGTTTATAAACGAAAGTACAATGTAAAGGATTTTTCGAAGTTTTTACCCGGGCACGGCGGTTTTCTTGACCGTTTCGACAGCCTGATTACGGGAGGTGCTTTTGTTGCTGCAATTGAGCTTTTCGGATTTATAAATTGAAAGGTATGGGAAATCAAATCGGATTAACAGTTATTTATATGGTGGCCATTTCGTTGCTGCTTGTTTTTAACGAAATGATTTACAGGCGGTTGGGATTGAAAGGTGAAATCACCCGCAAGTTTGCGCACTTTACCGCCACTTTGTCCACCGTCACTTTTCCATATCTTTTTGATAGTCATTGGTATGTGTTGATTATGGCAGTTGCATTTTTTATTTTACTGTTTGTCAGCCGCCACCGCACTTACCTCAAATCGATTCACGACATCCAGCGGATTTCCATTGGAAGTTATCTCCTTCCGGTGTCCATCTACCTGACATTTCTGGTGGCATATCTGCTGGAAAATAAGTTTCTGTTTATTCTGCCCATGCTGGTGCTGGCCATTTGTGACCCGGTGGCCGGAATTCTTGGCATTAACCTGCAACAATACAACAACAAAATAAAACTGTTTGGCCGCAAACTGCAAAAAACCTGGCTGGGATCGCTTTCGTTTTTTATTTCCTGTTTCATCATCAGCATTATTGCGCTCTATTTTAATCAGGAAGAAATTTCTTTGCGTATTTTCTGGATTGCTTTGACGGTAGCTTTCGTAAGTTCGGTGGCCGAAATGCTAAGCTGGAAGGGAAGCGATAACCTGTTTATTCCGCTGAGTGTCTTGCTGGTGCTGGTTGTTTTGTTGTAAGTGTTTGTTGGAAATTTCTAAAATAAACGGCTATGAAGCTCATTTACAAAGGAGAAAATATTTTGAATATTCCAAATATCCTCAGTTTTTACCGGCTGATGATGTTTCCGGTGGTATTGGTACTGGCGGTGCTGGGCGTTGAAGAATGGTTTGTGATTTTGTTCTGCATTAATCTGGTTACCGATATTCTGGATGGATTTATTGCCCGGAGGTTCAATCTGGTAACAAAATTTGGCGCCGCCCTCGATAATCTGGCCGATATGGGCACTTACATTCTGGCTTTGCTCGGTGTGTTTTTGTTTAAGTGGCAGGATTTTAAACCGCACGCGTGGCTGTTGTTTCTGTTTCTGGCCATTTTTGTCATTAGCTACATTGTGGCTTTTGTGCGTTTTGGTAAAATTCCCGGCCTGCATCTTTACGGACCGGTAATTGCCGGTTACCTGCAGGGTGCTTTCTTTTTTGTGCTTTTTGTGTGGGGTTTTAACCTTTGGTTTTACTATATTGCCTTGGGGTGGGGCGCCCTCGCTTACATCGATAAAATTCTGGTTTTGCTGAAAACCGACGACATCAGGCCAGGATTAAAGGGCATTTACTGGGTGATGAAAGAAAAAAAATAAAAACTATTGTTTTTGTTCAGTCTTTGAAAAACAGATACCTTTCAGAATGAAAGGGAAACGATAATTTTTAATCAACTAAAATTTAAAGTGATATGACTTATCTTCCAAAAGAATCGCGTTACGATGAAATGACTTACAAACGCTGCGGAAAGTGGGGTTTGAAGCTGCCGGCTGTTTCGCTGGGGTTGTGGCACAACTTCGGCATTACCCATTTCGATCTGGCCAACAACTACGGACCGCCGCCGGGATCCGCAGAAGAAAATTTCGGTAAAATTCTGAAACAGGATTTTAAACCCTACCGCGACGAACTGATCATTTCGTCGAAAGCCGGCTATTTAATGTGGCCCGGTCCGTATGGTGAGTGGGGCAGCCGCAAATATGTGCTGGCCAGCCTCGATCAAAGTCTGAAACGAATGGGCCTCGACTATGTGGACATTTTCTATTCGCACCGTCCCGACCCCGACACACCGCTGGAAGAAACCATGATGGCACTCGACCAGGCGGTGCGTTCGGGAAGAGCGTTGTACGCCGGTATTTCAAACTACCCGGCAGATATGACTAAGGAAGCTTCAAAAATTCTTAAAGAGTTGGGCACGCCGTGCCTCATTCATCAGCCCAGATATTCGATGTTTGAACGCTGGGTGGAAGACGGTCTGCTGGATGTGCTGGAAGAAGAAGGCATCGGGTGTATCCCGTTTTCGCCGCTGGCGCAGGGTTTACTCACCAACAAGTATTTAAAAGGAATTCCCGAAGGTTCGCGTGCCACCCGCGAGGTTTTTCTGAAAAAAGAGGATGTGGATTCGGCGCACGATAAAATTGTGGCGCTGAATGAAATCGCTCAAAGTCGCGGACAGTCGCTGGCACAAATGGCGCTGGCGTGGGTACTAAAAGACAAGCGGATTACTTCGGTACTTATCGGAGCCAGCTCGGTTCAGCAGATTGACGACAACGTGGAGATGTTGAAGAAGAGAGTATTCAGTGATGACGAACTGCAGAAAATTGAAGCAGTATTGACGTGATTGAAGTTAAAAAAGTTCCAAACCTTTGGATTCAATTACCACAGAAGCTTGGAACTTTTTTTTAAAATTTACTTTACAAAACCCGCCAGTGCATACACCAGTGCAGCCTGCCAGTTGATGGCCACTTCGTTGTGGCTGTAAGATTCTTCAACATCAACCCAATCGGTGGCCGAATGGCCGCCACCCACAATGTAGCCGGGCCACGGAGCTTTAATTCCATCGGCTCCCGAACGGCGGTCGTGTGGGTTCATGGGCGGGTCAATTCCCAAACCGGTTACATACGAACGGTTGTAAAAATTGTGCCCGAAAATGTGATTCACCGCATCCAGCGCGGTTTCAATATACGCTTTGTTGGGTTGAAGTTTGTTGGCCACCTGCAGGTTAACAGTCTGACGGGCAACAGTGCCGTTACAGCCCCAGTAGTAACGCCCTGCCAGCGGACGATTGTACACATCTTCCTGCGCTTTTTTCACAATTGCATCGGCATTTTCGATGATATTTTGCCGGATGGTTTTTGCCACTTCCGGGCTTTTGCCTTCTCTTTTGGAAAGTGCGTAGGTAAACATGCCCAGGTTGGAAACATCGCTCCAGTCCCAGTTTTCATCGATTTCGAAATCCATTTCGGCAGCCCGTTTTTCAAAGTCGGCCAGGCATTGCGGGTCGCCGGTGGTTTCCCACATTTCGGCAGCAGCCCACAGGCGGTCGTCCACATCGCGCGACTGGTAGCCTCCCGTGCGGAAATCGCCCTGCTCAAATCGTTTGTAATCCGGATTTTCCTGCAAAAAACGGTAGCTTACCCAGGCGGCATCGAGGCATTTTTTTGCATACGCTGCATCGTACGGTTCAAAATGGCGGGCAGCCATGGCCATCATGGCTACAAAGTCAGCAGTGGCAGCCGAACTCCATTC